>JBOFFO010000280.1:0-6003 GCA_051648665.1 Beijerinckiaceae bacterium
TCGAAAATGCCGAGCCAGAGAATGAACAGCGGCACCCAGGCGATGGAGGGAATGGCGCGCAGGCCCTGCAAGGTCGGATCCAGAATGCGGCGAATGAGAACGGAGCCGCCGGCGAGTGCGCCAAGCACAGTGCCGGCAAGTGCGCCGAGGCCGAAACCGGCGGCGACGCGCGCCATGGTGGCAGCAATATGAGTCCAGAGTTCGCCCGACTGCGCCAGCTCCCAGAGCGTCTGCGCGATGCGCGAGGGCGGTGGGGCGAGACGCGTATTGACGAGGCCGGTGCGGGCAACGAGTTCCCAGCCGACGAGAACAAGCAGCGGCAACCACAGGCCAATGCCGCGCTGCCACAACGAGGCAGAACGCACTGGCGCTTGTGGCGCGCGTTCATCCGTTACGGCAATCGGGCTCGCTTCCGCTGTCATCGCAGTTTTCGCAATTTCGAAGCCCCTCACCCTGCCTCGCGCTGCGCGCCCGGCTTCCCTCTCCCCGTCAGGACGGGGAGAGGGTGGCGAGCCTTACAGGTGAGCCGGGTGAGGGGCAATCTTCACGTGTGTATCAGGGCCGTTATGCGAGGCCTTCAGTTCGTCAGCGCCGCCTTGGCCGCGAATTGCGCGTCGATCAGCTCATCGACAATCTTCTTCACGTTGACATCGGCCTTGACGACGCCGGCTTCCTGCAGCGCCAGACCGGCGGCGAGAATGCCGTCCTTCTGTGTCGCGCCGATGGCCTTGTGGGTGATGTCGGTGCGGGTAATCTGGCGATCGATCACCGCATCCGGCAATTTCGTCGCGGCGAGCAGCGACGCCTTCAACGCCTGCGGTTCTTTCAGCGCAAGCTGGCGGCCATCCTCATAGACCTTGAGCACGCGCGCCACGATGTCGGGATATTTCTGGGCAAAATCATCGCGCGTGTTGAGAATGCCCCAGGTGTTCGCTTCCGGCTTGCGGAAGAACAGCTTGGCGCCGCTCTCGACCTCGGCCGCCGCCATGATCGGATCGAGGCCGGCCCATGCCTCGACATCGCCGCGCTCCAGCGCCAGCCGGCCATCGCCATGCTGAAGCAGCACGAGCTTCACATCCTTCTCCGTCAGCTTGGCTTCCGCCAGCGCCCGCACGAGGAAAATGTGCGGATCGGTGCCGCGCGTCACGGCGATGCGCTTGCCCTTGAGATCGGCAACCGTTTTGATCGCGTCGGATTTGGTGACCAGCGCGGTCCATTCGGGGCGGGAATACACGCCCACCGATTTCACCGGGTTGCCGTTGATGCGGGCGACGAGCGCGGCGGCGCCGGCGGTCGAGCCAAAGTCGAGCGAACCGGCATTGAGAAATTCGAGCGCCTTGTTGGAGCCGAGCGACTGCACCCAGCGGATGGCAATGCCATCCTTTTCAAATTCCTTTTCGATCAGGCCACGATCCTTGATCAGCAGGCCGACCGGATTGTAGGTGGCGTAATCGATGCGAATTTCCGCGGGCTTCGCGCTCTGGGCGGCCGCAGGCGTTGCAGCGATGGCCAGAGACGCGGCGGCGGCAGACAGAACCGAGCGGCGGGAGAAGTTGAAAATGGTCATGAGACCCTCCGTTGATGCGGCAGGTCCCGGTCCACGGCGACATCAGTCACCGGTCTCGCGCCCTGCGCTTTAGCTGCATTTGTCGGCAACGGACCGGCACCATGCCGCCCCGCCCCATCGCGCCCGCAAGCTGCTCCCTTCTCCGGCTTTCCGCTTGCCTTACGGCAGGAGACGGGCTCAAATCGGCGCGTGTTCGTTTTATAGAACGATCTGTCCTGCTTGTCAACGTATCGTTCTTTTATTCAAACAAAACGATGTGATAAAAGAACGGAGACGCCGATTCGGCCCTGTGTTACAGCGGCGGCATGTCATCCTCGCTTGCCAAATCCGCAGCTATGCCAGCCGTGACACCGCTTTCCCTTGCGGACATGCGCGCGCGCGTGACGGCTTGCGTGGCGGCGGCCGGCGGCGACGGCAAGGCGGCCCGCGCGGCGATCATCGGTGTGCTACGCGACATGCTGGACGCGGGCCGGGCCGATGCCCGGCGCATTCTGCTGGAGAAAAAGGACGGGCTGGCCTGCGCCCGTGCGCTCTCGGCCCATATGGATGCGCTGATCGCGGTCATCCATGATTATGTGACGCATCACCTCTACCTTGCCGACAATCCCAGCCAGAGCGAGCGGATCGCCATTGTCGCCGTCGGCGGCTATGGACGCGGCACCTTGGCGCCGGGATCGGATGTCGATCTCTTGTTTCTGCTCCCCTACAAGCAGACGCCCTGGGTCGAGAGCGTGGTCGAGGCGATGCTCTATCTGCTCTGGGATCTGCGGCTCAAGGTCGGCCATTCCACCCGTTCAGTGGAGGAATGCGTGCGCGAGGCGAAGGCCGACATGACCGTGCGCACCGCACTGCTGGAAACGCGGTTCCTGCTCGGCAATGAAGCGCTGTTTCACGATCTCGAAAAACGATTCCAGAAAGATGTGGTGGAAGGCAGCGCCCCGCAATTCGTGCAGGCGAAACTCACGGAGCGTGAGGCGCGCGTGACGCGCAGCGGCGGCGTATCGCGCTATGTGGTCGAGCCCAATGTCAAAGAGGGCAAAGGCGGCCTGCGTGATTTGAACACGCTGTTCTGGATCGCGAAATATGTCTACCGATTCAAGGATCCGAAGGAGCTGATCAAGGCCGGACTGTTTACGCGTGAGGAATTTCTGACATTCCAGCGCTGCGAGGAATTTCTCTGGCGCGTGCGCTGCCATTTGCATTTTGCAACAGGGCGCGCTGAGGAGCGTTTGACCTTCGACCTGCAACGGCAAATCGCCCCGTTGATCGGCTATGAAAGCCATGCCGGCCTGTCCTCGGTCGAGCGTTTCATGAAACGCTATTTTCTCGCGGCCAAGGATGTCGGCGATCTCACCGCGATCATGAGTGCGGCGCTGGAAGCGCAGGATACAAAACAGCGCCCGATGCTGGACCGGCTGCTGGGGCCGCTGCGGCGCAGACGCGGCGCCAGCCTCGGCCATGCCGATTTTATCATCGACAATGACCGCGTGATGGTGAAGGACGAGGCGGCTTTCACGCGCGATCCGGTCAATATCATCCGGCTGTTCTGGCTGGCGGACAAGCACAAGATTGCAATCCACCCGCGCGCGACGCGGCTGATCACGCACTCGCTGCCTCTGATCAAGAAAGGCTTGCGCGAGAGCGCAGAGGCGAATGCGCTGTTTCTCGACATTCTCTGCTCGCGCCATGCGCCGGAGACTGTGCTGCGGCGCATGAACGAAGCCGGCGTGCTCGGCCGCTTCATTCCCGATTTCGGGCTGGTTGTCGCGATGATGCAATTCAACATGTATCATCATTTCACGGTGGACGAGCATCTCATCCGCTCCATCGGCGTGCTGGCGGAAATCGATGCGGGCCGGCTTGAGGCGGAGCATCCGCTGGCCAATAAAATCATGCCAACGCTGGCCAACCGGCGCGCGCTTTATGTGGCGCTGTTCCTGCACGATATTGCCAAGGGGCGGCCTGAGGATCATTCCATCGCCGGCGCCAAGGTGGCGCGCAAACTGTGCCCGCGCTTCGGGCTGACGGAAGCGGAAACCGATACGGTGGCGTGGCTGATCGAGCATCATCTCGACATGTCCACGATTGCGCAAAGCCGCGACCTTTCAGACCCGCGCACCATCGAGTCGTTCGCCCAGATCGTGCAGACTCTGGAACGGCTGAAATTGCTGCTCATCCTCACGGTGTGCGACATCAAGGCGGTCGGGCCGGGCGTGTGGAATGGCTGGAAGGGCGAATTGCTCCGCACGTTGTATTACGAGACCGAGGTGGTGCTGGCTGGCGGCCATTCCGCCATTGAGCGCAAGGCGCGCGTGCAGAAAGCGCAGGAGCAGTTGCGCGAGGCGCTTGCAACGGCGATGCCGGATTTCACTCCGGCGGATTTCGAGGCCTATGCGGCGCGGCATTATCCGGCCTACTGGCTGAAGGTCGATCTGCCGCGGAAAATCCGGCATGCACAATTCCTGCGCGACGCCGCCGCACACAACAAGCGGCTGGCGACGCAGATTGCGACCGACGCGTTTCGCGGTGTGACCGAAATCACCATTCTCGCGGGCGATCATCCGCGGCTGTTGTCGATCATCGCCGGGGCCTGCGCTGCGGCGGACGCCAATATCGTCGATGCGCAGATTTTCACGACCACGGACGGGCTGGCGCTCGACACCATCTTCATCAGCCGGGCCTTTGTGCAGGATGAGGATGAATTGCGCCGTGCCGCGCGCGTCACCGACACAATCGAGAAGGCGCTGCGCGGGGAGGTGCATACCGGCCGCCTGCTGGCGCAGCGGGCGCGCCCCAAGGCCCATGCCAAGACCTTCGAAGTACCGCCGGAGGTCATTATCGACAACGCCCTGTCCCAGCGTTTCACGGTCATCGAAACCGCTGGCCTCGACCGGCAGGGCCTGCTGCATGACCTGACCTCGGCCATCGGCAAGCTCAATCTCAATATCGGCTCGGCCCACATCGCCACCTTCGGCGAAAAGGCCGTTGACGTGTTCTATGTGACCGATCTGACCGGCGCGAAAATCGAGAATGCCGCCCGGCAGAACAGCATCCGCCGCCATCTCATGGAGGCGCTGAAGGGGGCGGAGCGCGCGGAAACGGGTTGATTTTCGCTGCCGCCGCCCCGATATGCGGGACACAATTCTGCCGCTCCTGAATCAGGACCATCATGATGAATGACGAGACCAAGCAGCCCGACGCCGAGACCGGCGCGCCCGAATCCGCCCCCGAGACCGCGGCGGTTGACCCGGTGGCTGCGCTGGAAGCCGAAAAGACCGACCTCAAGGACAGGCTGCTGCGCACCCTGGCGGAGATGGAAAATCTGCGCCGCCGCACCGAGCGGGAAGTCGCCGATGCGCGCACCTATGCGGTGACCAATTTCGCCCGCGATATGCTGACCGTGGCCGACAATATCGCCCGTGCCTTGCAAACCGCGCCGGCCGATGGCGATGAGAAAACCAAGGCCTTCGTTGAAGGCGTGGCGCTGACCGAGCGCGATCTGCTCAAGACGCTAGAACGGCATGGCGTGAAAAAGCTGGAGCCGGAAGGCCAGAAATTCGACCCGCACATGCATCAGGCCATGTTCGAGGTGCCGGATGCCACCAAGCCGAACGGCACGGTGACCACGGTGGTGCAGGCCGGTTACGCCATTGGCGACCGCTGCCTGCGGCCCGCGATGGTCGGTGTCTCGAAAGGCGCGCCGAAGATGGCGCCTGCGCCCAACGGCAGCGGCAACGCCTGACCCCCCAGCTCAGGCGGGTTTTGTCACCCGCCGCAGCGTAAGATTGATGCGGCCGGGCTGCGCCAGCAGCGTGGATGAACCGGGATATAATTTATCAATGCCGTGGAAGGCCAACCGCGCCGGGCCGCCGAACACGAAGGCATCACCCGATTCCAGTTTCACTGATTTTGTCGCGCCACCCCGTGTGTCACCGCCGATCCGGAACAGCGCGGTATCGCCGAGCGACAGCGAGACCACGGGTGCAGCAAATTCCTGCTCGTCCCGATCCTGATGCAGGCCCATGCGCGCCGTGGGTTCATAAAAATTCACGAGGCAGGCTTCCGGTGCGCCGGAAAATCCGCTTAATTCCCGCCACGCCTGCAACAGAACATCCGGCATCGGCGGCCAGGGATTTCCCGTTTCCGGATGCAGGGGCTGATAGCGATAACCCTCGCGGTCTGACACCCAGCCGAGCGTTCCGCAATTCGTCATCCGCACGGAAAAGGGTTTGCCCGTGCGCGGCATGGTCGGCGTGAACAAGGGGGCAGCGCGCACCACGGCGCGAATGGCATCGCGTAACGCTTCCTGTGCCGCGCGATCAAGATAGTGCGGATACCAGACCGCGCCGGGGACAATTTCAATGCGCTGCATTGAAATCAGCCATTCAGCACTTCCTTGCTGGCGACGCCTGTATCCGCGCGCAGGTGATAGACGA
>JBOFFO010000281.1:0-11643 GCA_051648665.1 Beijerinckiaceae bacterium
CGCCATTGAGCGTGTCGGATCCCCCGCCGCCATCGAGATTGTCATCGCCATCGCCGCCGAACAGGGAATCGTTGCCGGCTGCGCCGATGAGGAAGTCAGCGCCGCCTGCGCCCGAAAGCGTATTGATCGCGCCATCGCCATAGATTGTGTCGGGGAACGCGCTGCCGATTACGCCCTCGATGGCGATGAATGTGTCGCCGGCGGCTGCACCGCCATTCAGCGAGGCATTGGCGAGCGAGACGAAGATGCCGGCGGTTTCATTGTCGTAACGGACGAAATCGAAATCCGCGCCGCCATCGAGGCTGTCGCCGCCGGTATCGCCTTCGAGGTTGTCATCGCCAGCGCCGCCTTCGAGCGCATCAACGCCCGCGCCGCCGCGCAGAAAATTCGCCACGGTGTTGCCGATCAGCCGGTCAGCGCCCGAGCCGCCGGTGGCGTTTTCGATCACCGCGCCGAACGCGATCGACACATTCGCGATGCCTGCGCCGATGTTGGAGAAGCTGCCGGCATTGAGATCGATGCGCTGGGCGGTGCTGTAGCCGCTGGCGCTGATGAGGTCGGTGCCGCCGCCATCCCAGATACAAAAATACGGTGTCGTGTTAACGGCGAAATCATACACCGCTCCGGCATTGCTGCCGAAACCATAAATGGTCGAACCTGCGCGTGTCGCGGCGTTGGCACCATATTTCGTTTGCAGAGCGAGAATATCATAAAGCAGCGGCGTGTCAGCGGAGCCAGATACGACCGCACCGGTTTCGTCCGCATCGAAATAGCTCATCACCGTGTATTGGCCGCTGTCCTGCACAAAGTCGGCGCTGTTGGCGTATGTCACCGGCTGGCCGGCGAACGCCTCATACAGGCCGGGATGGGAGAGGCCGAGCGCATGGCCGACCTCGTGCAGAATGGTGTGATAATCGTAGCTGCCCAGCGGCTGCGAATTGACGTTGAAGCTCTGGCGGTTGATCCAGACGTCGCCGGCTTCCGCCGTCGCGGCGGTGGAGCCGGGAAAATAGGCGAAGGCGGCCGAACCGTCAGCGGCGTCGAGATAATTGCCGAACAGCATGGTGGCGTTGTTGGTCGTGCCGCCGGGGTTGACCTGCTGAAAGGTGAGGTTGGCGATTTCGCTGTAGCTCGCGAGCACTGCCTGCACCGTGGCGATCTGCGCGGCTGTCAACGGGGTGAAGGTGGCGATGTTGCTGCCGTTCACGGTGTAGGCCGCCGGGCTCTGGCGCGCGCCCCAGGTGATCGTCGCGGCCGCGCCGGGGGCGGCGCTCCATGACAGATCGGAATTGATTACGCCGACAGCCATCGCCGTATCGAAAGAGGGGCGTGTACCGGTGGCGATCACCAGCTCGTAATCGCCGGCGGATCGGTTCTGGTACGAGCCGGCGTCGATATAGAAGCTGCCGGTGGTTGCGGCGGTGAAGGTGAGGGACGAATTGTTGTTGGACAATCCGTCATCATTGCTGCCGATCAGGCTCGTGCCATTGGCGCCGAAAAGCTGCAGGACGGTGTCGCGCACCGGCGTAGCGCCGACACCGACGAGCGCGATGGTGTATTGCTGGCCGGCTGTCAGATTCACGCGCCAGAAATCGTGGTCGTTGCTTGTCGCAAGCGTTCCCTTGCCGATCTGTCCGATGCCGAGGGTATAAAGGGTGGTTGTGCTGGCGGCTGCATCCGCCGTTTCGATCACATCAGGCACGCGCACACTCCGCTGGCACTTGGGCTGGACCCGGGACGGTGAAAACGGATCCCTGATTAGCGGACAACATTGAAAAAATTCTCACGAAGCAATGCAAAACTGCCCGGTTTCGAGTTAATTGCCGGTAATGATCTCTTGCCAATTCGCTCTGCACCCGGGACTTGCCCCCTGCGTCTGGTCCAGGTCGTTTTCGGCAGTCAATCTCACTGTGCGACTGCGGGCTGGCCGCGATACCAAGCAACAAGGCGCGCGATGCCTTCATCGAGCGGCACCTGAGGCGTGAAGCCGGTCAGCGCCTTAAGCAGATCGGTGGCCGCGTAGGTTTCCGGCACATCGCCCGGCTGCATCGGCAGCAGTTCCTTGTGGGCAGTCATCCCCATAGCCCTTTCAATCGAGGCGATGAAATCCATCAATCGGACGGGGGTTCCGCGACCGATATTGACCACCCGGAAGGGCGCATCCGGCGACAGGGTATCCACGTCGCCGACGGGCTGACCGACCACCGGCGGAAGGTCAGCAAGCCGCCCAATCGCTTCCGCAATGTCGTCAATATAGGTGAAGTCACGTCGCATATGCCCTTGATTGAAAACCTCAATGGGTCTTTTGTTGGCGATAGCGTCAACGAATTTGAACGGCGCCATGTCAGGGCGCCCCCAAGGGCCATACACGGTAAAGAAGCGGAAGGCAGTAACCGGCAGACCGTAGAGATGGGACCAGGAGTGCAGCAGCACCTCACCAGCCTTCTTGGTCGCTGCATAGAAAGACAGGGGCCGGTCTGCGGCTTGCGTCTCGCGAAATGGCGTCGTGCGCGGCGCGCCATAGACCGAACTGGTTGACGCGAAGAGCAGGTGTTCGACCTCCGCACGCCGCGCCGCCTCCATGACCGAAAACAGGCCAGAAAGGTTGGCGTCAAGATAGGCAGCGGGATTGTCAAGGGCGTAGCGGACGCCGGCTTGGGCCGCGAGATGAATGATCCTGTCAGGCTTGGCCGCCATCACCGTTGACAGTGTTCGGTCCCGGTCCTCCAGCATGAAGCGGTGGCCGGTATAGACCGTGTGGTTTTTCAGGATCGCTTCACGCCGGGCTTTCAGGGCCGGGTCATAGTAGTCCGTATAGCCATCAATGCCAGTCACCGTATGGCCGCGCTGAAGCAGACGCTCCGCCACATGGAAGCCGATGAAGCCTGCTGAACCCGTTACAAGATAATGCATGATCCGGTTTTAGCGCATCAACCGATTCTGTCACTGCCTCCCGGGGCGGCCGGATGATTCCATTCAGAATGACCAAACGGCCCTGATCGGTACGCATATGGCCTGTGCACTGCACAAAAACCGGCTATCCGGTGCTTCTCTAACATCTTTCCGGGCGTTTTGTGTGTTGACGGGCGGGGCAGGGCGAGTCATAAGCCGCCCACTTCGGCAGGCGGTCGATTGCGCTGCTTCATGGTTTTAGACCTTGAAGCCATCCAGTCGAGACGCTGCCGCGACCAGCACTGACATTGCTGGATGGGTCAAAACCCCTCCAGCATATGCGCATGAACAGCCAACACTGTTCCTCTGCAGCGGGGCGCGCCCGGGCATAAGCCCACGGCGCGGATTCGTTTTGCGCATGTCCGGTCTTGTTGTGAGCCGAATCCGACATTGATGACGAGCCAAAGAAGGCGAACCGAATGCCAACGATCAGCCAGCTGATCCGCAAACCGCGCACTGAGCGCTCCTACCGCGAGAAGTCGCGCCATATGGAAGCGTGCCCGCAGAAGCGTGGCGTTTGCACCCGCGTCTATACAACGACGCCGAAGAAGCCGAACTCGGCGCTGCGCAAGGTCGCCAAGGTGCGCCTGACGAACGGCTTCGAGATCATCGGCTACATTCCGGGTGAAGGCCACAATCTTCAGGAGCACTCGGTGGTGATGATCCGCGGCGGCCGCGTGAAGGATCTCCCCGGCGTGCGCTATCACATCCTCCGCGGCGTGCTCGACACGCAGGGCGTGAAGGACCGCAAGCAGCGCCGGTCGAAATACGGCGCCAAGCGGCCGAAGTAATTCAAACGCGCGCCGGCCGGTTGGCAAGGCGCGCTGGTTCAAAGGTTAAACGGAGCAGGCCATGTCTCGCCGCCACCGCGCAGAAAAACGTGAAGTGATCCCGGACCCGAAGTTCGGTGACATCGTCGTGACCAAGTTCATGAACGCTGTCATGTATGAGGGCAAGAAGTCGGTTGCAGAGCGCATGGTCTATGGTGCGTTCGATGTGATTGAGCAGAAGACCAAGAACGCCCCGATCGACACCTTCAAGCAGGCGCTCGACAATGTTGCGCCAGCGATTGAGGTCCGGTCCCGCCGCGTCGGTGGCGCCACCTATCAGGTGCCGGTTGAAGTTCGTCCGGTGCGCCGTCAGGCGCTCGCGATCCGTTGGATCATTCAGGCCGCCCGCGCCCGCAATGACAAGACCATGGTGGACCGCCTGTCTGCCGAATTGATGGATGCGGCCAACAACCGTGGCAACGCTGTCAAGAAGCGCGAAGACACGCACCGCATGGCGGAAGCGAACCGCG
Organism: Beijerinckiaceae bacterium; assembly: GCA_051648665.1. Taxonomy (GTDB): domain Bacteria; phylum Pseudomonadota; class Alphaproteobacteria; order Rhizobiales; family Beijerinckiaceae; genus Terrirubrum. The sequence continues at coordinate 4,253 of JBOFFO010000281.1, forward strand.
CCTTCGCCCATTATCGCTGGTAAGCAGCAACACCGTTTCAAGGCTTCTGAATCATGGCCCGCACCCATAAAATCGAAGATTACCGCAACTTCGGCATCATGGCCCACATCGATGCGGGCAAGACGACGACGACCGAGCGCGTGCTGTATTATACCGGCAAGTCGCACAAGATCGGCGAAGTGCATGACGGCGCTGCAACCATGGATTTCATGGAGCAGGAGCAGGAGCGTGGCATCACGATCACCTCGGCTGCCACGACTGCGATCTGGAAAGACAAGCGCCTTAACATCATCGACACGCCTGGCCACGTCGATTTCACCATTGAGGTGGAGCGTTCCCTGCGCGTGCTTGATGGCGCCGTGTGCGTTCTCGATTCCAACCAGGGCGTCGAGCCGCAGACGGAAACCGTCTGGCGTCAGGGCGACAAGTACAAGGTTCCGCGGATCGTCTTCTGCAACAAGATGGACAAGACCGGCGCCGATTTTTACCGCTGCATCGACGACATCAAGAAGCGCCTGGGCGCCAAGCCGGTTCCGATCCAGCTGCCGATCGGCGCGGAGAACGAATTTGCCGGCATCGTCGATCTCGTCCGCATGAAGGCCGTGATCTGGTCGGGTGAAGCGCTTGGCGCTGAATTCAACGATCAGGCCGACATTCCGGCTGATCTGAAAGACAAAGCTGCCGAATATCGCATGGCGATGATCGAAGCGGCTGTCGAACTCGATAATGCGGCGATGGAAGCCTATCTCGAAGGCAATGAGCCGGATGAGGCGACGCTGAAGCGTTTGATCCGCAAAGCCGTGCTGACTGGCGCATTCTATCCGGTTCTCGCCGGTTCGGCGTTCAAGAACAAGGGCGTGCAGCCGTTGCTCGACGCGGTGGTCGATTATCTGCCGTCGCCGATCGATCGCGGCGCGATCAAGGGCATCGATTACAAGACGGAAGAGGAAACCGAGCGCAAGCCGTCGGATTCCGAGCCGCTCTCACTTCTCGCGTTCAAGATCATGGATGATCCCTACGGCGTCCTGACCTTTGCCCGCATTTATTCGGGCAAGCTCGAGAAGGGCACGTCGCTGCTCAATTCGACCCGTGACAAGACTGAGCGCGTTGGCCGCATGCTGCTGATGCATGCCAACAACCGTGAAGAAATCTCGGAAGCCTATGCTGGCGACATCATCGCGCTGGTTGGTCTGAAGGACAGCCGCACGGGTGATACGCTGTGCGATCCGTCAAAGCCGGTCATTCTTGAAAAGATGGAGTTCCCAGAACCTGTCATCGAGATGAAGGTTGAGCCGAAGACGAAGGCTGACCAGGAAAAGATGGCGACGGCGCTGATCAAGCTCGCGACCGAAGATCCGTCTTTCCGTGTCTCGACCGATCAGGAGTCTGGCGAAACGATCATCAAGGGCATGGGCGAACTGCATCTCGATATTAAGGTCGATATTCTGCGCCGCACCCACAAGGTTGATGTCAATGTCGGCGCGCCGCAGGTGGCGTTCCGCGAACGCATTGGCCAGAAGGTCGAGAAAGATTACACGCACAAGAAGCAGTCCGGCGGTTCGGGCCAGTTCGCGCGGGTCAAGTTCATCGTTGAGCCGAACGAACCCGGCAAGGGATACGAGTTCGTCTCGAAGATCGTCGGCGGCACGGTGCCGAAAGAATATATTCCCGGTGTGGAAAAGGGCCTCAATTCGGTCCTCGGCGCCGGTGCGGTCGCCGGCTTCCCGGTGGTCGATCTCAAGGTCACGCTGATCGACGGCGCGTACCATGATGTCGACTCCTCTGCGCTGGCATTCGAAATTGCATCTCGCGCCGCGCTTCGTGAAGCGCTGCGGGAAGGCAAGTCGGTTCTGCTCGAACCGATCATGAAGGTCGAGGTTGTGACGCCGGAGGATTATACCGGCTCCGTGATCGGCGATCTGAATTCCCGTCGTGGGCAGATCCAGGGGCAGGACATGCGCGGCAACGCGGTGGTCATCAATGCCATGGTGCCGCTCATGAATATGTTCGGCTACATCAATAACCTGCGCTCCTTCACGCAAGGCCGCGCCAGCTATTCGATGGAATTCGATCATTACGAGCAGGCACCGAACAACGTCGTTACAGAGGTTCAGGCGAAATACACCTGAGCTTTCTGAAAGGGTTGGAGAGGGCGACCTCTTCCTTGGTTTCAACTTCGCGCAGACCGCGTCAGTTTGATGGAGGGCCACGATGGCCAAAGAGAAATTCAATCGCAGCAAGCCGCACTGCAACATCGGCACCATCGGTCACGTTGACCATGGAAAGACCTCGTTGACGGCGGCGATCACGAAGATCCTCGCTGAAACCGGCGGCGCGACCTTCACGGCGTATGACCAGATCGACAAGGCGCCGGAAGAAAAGGCTCGCGGCATCACGATTTCGACCGCTCACGTCGAATATGAGACGGCCAACCGTCACTATGCCCACGTCGATTGCCCCGGCCACGCTGACTATGTGAAGAACATGATCACCGGTGCGGCGCAGATGGACGGCGCGATCCTCGTCGTGTCCGCTGCTGACGGCCCGATGCCGCAGACCCGTGAGCATATCCTGCTCGCCCGTCAGGTCGGCGTGCCGGCGCTTGTCGTGTTCATGAACAAGGTCGACATGGTCGACGATCCGGAACTGCTCGACCTCGTCGAACTCGAAGTGCGCGAGCTGCTTTCGAAGTACGAATTCCCGGGTGATGATATTCCGATCACCAAAGGTTCGGCCCTGATGGCGCTGGAAGACAAGTCCCCGGAAATCGGCAAGGACGCGATCCTGAAGCTGATGCAGACGGTCGACGCCTACATTCCGCAGCCGGAGCGTCCGATTGACCAGCCGTTCCTGATGCCGGTGGAAGACGTGTTCTCCATCTCCGGCCGCGGCACGGTCGTCACCGGCCGCGTCGAGCGTGGCATCGTGAAGGTCGGCGAAGAAATTGAGATCGTCGGCATCCGCGACACGCAGAAGACCACGGTCACGGGCGTCGAAATGTTCCGCAAGCTGCTCGATCAGGGCCAGGCTGGTGATAACATCGGCGCGCTGCTGCGCGGCACGAAGCGTGAAGACGTCGAGCGCGGCCAGGTGCTGTGCAAGCCGGGTTCGGTGAAGCCGCACAAGAAGTTCAAGGCCGAAGCCTACATCCTGACGAAGGAAGAGGGCGGCCGCCACACCCCGTTCTTCACCAACTACCGTCCGCAGTTCTATTTCCGCACGACCGACGTGACGGGCGTGGTGCATCTGCCGGAAGGCACGGAAATGGTGATGCCGGGCGATAACATTGCGATGACGGTTGAGCTGATCACCCCGATCGCGATGGAAGAAAAGCTCCGCTTCGCGATCCGCGAAGGTGGCCGCACCGTCGGCGCCGGCGTCGTCGCTTCGATCATCGAGTAATCGGCGATCCTTATTCCATCGGGTGCGGCGGCTCGCCGTCGCACCTGCTCTTTGAAACGGCAGTGAAGGGCATCAAGCCATGAGCGGTCAAAACATCCGCATTCGCCTGAAGGCGTTCGATCATCGAATCCTGGATTCTTCGACGAAAGAAATCGTCTCTACGGCCAAGCGGACGGGCGCACAGGTGCGGGGACCCATCCCTCTGCCAACGCGCATCGAGCGGTTCACCGTGAACCGGTCGCCCCATATCGACAAGAAATCCCGCGAGCAGTTCGAGATCCGCACGCATAAGCGCGTTCTCGATATCGTGGAGCCGACGCCGCAGACGGTGGATGCTCTCATGAAGCTCGACCTCGCTGCGGGCGTGGATGTCGAAATCAAGTTGTAATCGGCTCCTCTCACACTGAAGAGCCCTCGTTCAAAACGAACGCCGGAAGGAATTTGAGCCATGCGCTCAGGCGTCATTGCACAGAAGGTCGGCATGACCCGCGTCTTTACAGATGCGGGCGAGCATGTGCCTGTCACCGTGCTGAAGCTCGACAACTGTCAGGTTGTTGCGCACCGCACGAAGGAAAAGAATGGCTACACCGCCATTCAGCTTGGTGTTGGCAAGGCGAAGGTGAAAAACGTCGCCAAAGCCCAGCGCGGCTCGTTTGCCGTGGCCAAGGTCGAGCCGAAAATGAAAGTCGCGGAGTTCCGCGTCGACGACAAGAATATGATCCCGGTGGGTGCGCAGATTACAGCCGACCACTTTATTGCGGGACAGTTCGTCGATGTGTCGGGCACCTCGATGGGTAAGGGTTTTGCCGGCGGTATGAAGCGCTGGAATTTCGGCGGCTTGCGCGCCACCCACGGCGTGTCGGTGTCGCACCGTTCGATCGGTTCGACCGGTGGCCGTCAGGATCCGGGCAAAACTTTCAAGAACAAGAAGATGCCGGGACATCTCGGTGTCGAGCGGGTAACGACGCAGAATCTGCGCGTGGTCCAGACTGATGTCGCGCGTGGCCTGATCCTCGTTGAGGGTGCGGTGCCGGGCGTGAAGGGTGGCTGGATTTATGTGCGGGATGCGGTGAAGCGCGCCCTGCCGAAGGACGCACCGGTGCCGGGCAAGTTCACGCTCGCCAACGATGCTGCCAACTCTGATTCAGCCTCTGCTGAAAAGACGGAGGCATAAAGACCATGAAACTCGACGTTACAACGTTCGAAGGCAAGAAGGCCGGCTCCGTCGATCTGAACGACGCGATCTTCGGTCTGGAGCCGCGCACCGATATTCTTCACCGCGTGGTGCGCTGGCAGCTTGCCAAGCGCCAGGTTGGTTCGCACAAGACCCTTGGCCGTTCGGAAATCAACCGCACGACCAAGAAGCTCTATAAGCAGAAAGGCACCGGTGGCGCCCGCCATGGTGCGGCGTCCGCGCCGCAGTTCAGGGGTGGCGGTCGCGCGTTCGGACCGGTTGTGCGCAGCCATGCGCATGACCTGCCCAAGAAGGTGCGCGTTCTGGGCCTGAAGCATGCGCTCTCGGCCAAGGCGAAGTCCGCCTCGATCATCGTCGTCGATGATGCGAAGGTGAATGAGCCGAAGACGAAGGCGCTGATCGCGACATTCGGCAAAATGGGCCTCGGTTCCGCTCTGATTATCGGCGGTGCTGAGCTTGATCTGAATTTCACCCGCGCTGCCCGCAACATTCCGCATGTGGATGTGCTGCCGGTGCAGGGCATCAATGTTTACGACATCATGCGCCGCGAGAAGCTCGTGCTGACCAAGGCTGCGATTGATGCGCTGGAGGCGCGCTTCAAATGAGCATGGATCCGCGCCACTATGATGTGATCGTCAGCCCGGTGATTACCGAAAAGGCGACGGCGGCATCGGAACAGAACAAAGTGATCTTCCGCGTGTCGAAGACTGCAACGAAGCCGCAGATCAAAGCTGCGGTGGAGAAGCTGTTCGATGTGAAGGTCGTGTCCGTTAACACGCTCGTGACCAAGGGCAAGACGAAAGTCTTCAAGGGTCGCGTGGGCACCCGTTCGGACGTCAAAAAAGCTGTCGTGACACTGGCTGAAGGCCAGAAGATCGACGTGACGACCGGGCTCTGAGGTCAACCGTCATGGCATTGAAAACTTACAAACCGACGACGCCGAGCCTTCGCCAGCTCGTCCTCGTGGACCGTAGCGAGCTTTACAAGGGCAAGCCGGTCAAGACCCTCACCGAGGGCAAGAACCAGACGGGTGGCCGTAACAATCTCGGCCGCGTCACCGTGCGTTTCCGTGGCGGCGGCCACAAGCAGTCCTACCGCGTTGTGGATTTCAAGCGCCGCGAAAAGGCTGGCATGGCTGCGATTGTCGAGCGGTTGGAATATGATCCGAACCGCACGGCTTTTATTGCGCTGGTGAAGTATGCGGACGGCACGTTGTCCTACATCCTGGCGCCGCAGCGTCTTGCTGTTGGTGACTCGGTGGTGTCGGGCGATGGCTCGGACATCAAGCCAGGCAATGCCATGTCCCTGGGCGCGATGCCCGTGGGCACCATTGTCCACAATATCGAGCTGAAGATCGGCAAGGGCGGGGCGCTTGCCCGTTCGGCTGGCACCTATGCGCAGATCGTCGGCCGCGATCAGGGTTATGTCATCATCCGCCTGAATTCAGGCGAGCAGCGTCTGGTCCACAGCAATTGCTTTGCGACTGTCGGTGCGGTGTCGAACCCGGATCACATGAACATTTCGCTCGGCAAGGCCGGGCGCAATCGCTGGCTTGGCAAGCGTCCGCACAATCGCGGTGTTGCCATGAATCCGATCGACCATCCGCACGGCGGTGGTGAAGGCCGCACCTCGGGTGGCCGTCATCCCGTCACCCCGTGGGGTAAGCCGACGAAGGGCAAGAAGACGCGCTCAAACAAGCGCACTGACACCTTCATCGTGGCAAACCGCCACAGCCGTAAGAAGAAGTGAGGCGGGAGCGATGACACGTTCCACATGGAAAGGCCCGTTTGTAGACGGGTATCTCCTCAAGAAGGCGGACGCGGTGCGTTCGTCCGGCCGGAGCGAGGTGATCAAGACCTGGAGCCGCCGTTCAACGATCCTGCCGCATTTTGTCGGCCTGACGTTCGGCGTCCATAATGGCAACAAGCATGTTCCGGTGCTTGTGAGCGAGGAAATGGTGGGTCACAAGCTCGGCGAATTCTCGCCAACCCGCTCCTTCCCCGGCCATGCGTCGGACAAGAAATCGAAGAAGAAGTGAGGGTGAGATGAGCAAGCCGTCCACTCCCCGCGCGCTCGGCGATACGGAAGCCAAAGCGGTGGCGCGCAATCTGCGCGTTTCGCCGCAGAAGCTGAACCTTGTTGCTGCGCTGATCCGCGGCAAGAAGGTAAACTCCGCGCTCGCCGACCTGGAATTCTCCCGCAAGCGCATCGCGCGCGACGTGAAGAAGTGTCTGGAAAGCGCGATTGCCAACGCTGAAAACAACCATGACCTGGACGTGGACGATCTCGTCGTCGCTCAGGCGCATGTGGGCAAGTCGCTTGTCATGAAGCGATTCCATGCCCGCGCCCGTGGCCGTGCCGGCCGCATCGAAAAGTTCTTCTCCAACATCACGATCATTGTGCGTGAAGTTGAAGAAGACAAGAAGGCGGCCTGAGGAGCTTAGACGATGGGTCAAAAAGTCAATCCGACCGGGTTCCGTCTCGGCATCAACCGCACCTGGGACAGCCGCTGGTTTGCTGGCAAGCAGGATTACGCCAAGCTGCTGCATGAAGATTTCGCCATTCGCGCGGACCTGATGAAGCAGCTGAAGCAGGCGGCGGTTTCGAAGGTTATCATCGAGCGTCCGCACAAGAAGTGCCGCGTCATGATTCATTCCGCCCGTCCGGGCGTGGTGATTGGCAAGAAGGGCGCGGACATCGAAAAGCTGCGCAAGCAGGTTGGTAAGATGACCGGCTCGGAAGTTGCACTCAATATTGTTGAAGTGCGCAAGCCGGAACTTGATGCGACTCTGGT
>JBOFFO010000282.1:0-8352 GCA_051648665.1 Beijerinckiaceae bacterium
CGCCGGGCCGCCGGTGCAGGCGGTCAGTGGTAATGCTGGCGGCGCAGGGCGGCGGGATCGGCAGCCTGCGTGAACGGGATCCAGACCATTGTCTCGACCAGGCGGACAATGTCCCCAACCGTCCGCGCTTCCAGCACGCCATCGGCCAGCATAGCCTCTGGCAGCGGAAGGCCCGCTTCTCGGAAGGCATGGGCGATGTCGTCGGCCAGCCGGCGCAGGCCCTTGCTGGTGAAGCATAAGCGCTCGCGCAGCAGATCCGGATAGCTGATTTCCTCGACCGGATAGAAGTAGAGTGCGCGGGAGATGCAGAGCTTGACCAGTTGGTCGGTGATCGGCGGTTTCATGGCCTGTCCTCGGGGCAGAAGGAACGACATCCGGCTGGTTGTATCCGGGTTGAGCAACTTTGGCTGACCATCGTCATTTCATCGTGATCCGTCCGTGCGCCACAGCACGATTGCATCACCCCTCTTTCAGGGGTATAGGCGCGCCATCCCGAACATCGCTGATGCTTGAGGGATGGCTGGCCGGGGAGGCCTGCCGCCGCGTGAGAGCTTGTGCTCTTACCCAGCCCTATGCCCCGGCCCGATGACAGTTTTTCGACGGGAGACGCCCATGACGACCGGACCGCTGATGCCGAAAGCCACCGCTGTATGGCTGGTCGATAACACCTCGCTGTCCTTCGAGCAGATCGCGGCGTTTTGCGGTCTTCATCCGCTTGAAGTGAAAGGCATTGCCGATGGCGAAGTTGCCGCCGGCATCAAGGGCCTCGACCCGGTCAATGCCGGGCAGGTCACGCGCGAGGATATCGAGCGGGCGGAGAAAGACCCGGCCTACCGGATGAAGACGCTGGTTTCCAAGGTCGTCGTGCCGGAAATGACCCGCCGCAAGGGGCCGCGCTATACACCTCTGTCGCGCCGGCAGGATCGGCCCAACGCTATTCTCTGGCTGGTCAAGAATCATCCGGAACTGAAGGATGCCGCGATCATGCGGCTTGTCGGGACGACCAAGGCGACCATCGCGCAGATTCGCGACCGGACGCACTGGAACGCGACGCAGCTTCAGCCGCTTGATCCGGTGACGCTCGGCCTGACCTCGCAGATCGACCTCGACTTTGAAGTGTCGCGGGCGGCCAAAGAGAAGCCCGCTGGCATGGATGGCGGCCAGACGCTTATGCCGGCCGATATGACAACGGCCAAGGAAGTGCCGGCTGACGACCGCCAGCCCACTGGCGACCTCTCCGCCGAATCGGTGTTCGGCAGCTTCAAGCCGCTGCCGCGCGACGCCGACGAGGAATGACGTGCGCGCCGCAGCGGTTAAGCGGCGTTAACGATTTCGCATCAATATTCGCTCATAAATGTTGAACGGACGGCACCGGCGCCTTCGGCTATAGGGGTGCGGGGTAACGCTGGCTCATGGGTCAGCGCTCAAAGCGGGGGCTTCGCGCATGAGTCGCAAATATTTCGGCACCGATGGTATCCGTGGCCGCGCCAATGGCGTGATTACCGCCGAACTGGCGCTCAAGGTTGGGCAGGCCGCCGGTCTGGTTTTTCAACGCGGCGACCACCGCAACCGCGTTGTGATTGGCAAGGATACGCGCCTGTCCGGCTACATGATCGAATCAGCCTTGCAGGCCGGCTTCACCTCGGTCGGCATTGATGTGATGCTGCTCGGACCAATGCCGACGCCGGCCATCGCCATGCTGACGCGCTCGATGCGGGCCGATCTGGGCGTGATGATTTCCGCCTCGCACAACACTTACGAAGACAATGGCATCAAACTGTTTGGGCCGGATGGTTTCAAGCTCAATGACGATATCGAGCGGGAAATTGAATCCCTGCTCGAAGCGGATCTTGTGACGAGGCTGGCCAAATCCCAGAAGCTTGGCCGCGCCAAACGGATCGACGGCGTGCATGCCCGCTATATTGAATTCGCCAAGCGCACGCTGCCGCGCAACATTGATCTTGAAGGCCTGCGCATCGTCGTCGATTGCGCCAACGGCGCTGGCTACAGGGTCGCGCCGGAAGCCTTGTGGGAGCTGGGCGCGGAAGTCATTGCCATAGGCACCGAGCCAGATGGATTCAACATCAACCGGGATGTCGGCTCGACGGCGCCGGATGCGCTGGTGCGCAAGGTGCGCGAATTGCGTGCCGATGTCGGCATCGCGCTTGATGGCGACGCGGATCGCGTACTGATTGTCGATGAGCGCGGCCAGGTGGTCGATGGCGACCAACTCATGGCGGTGATTGCCACAAGCTGGAAAGACGATGGCCTGCTGACGCAACCCGGCATTGTTGCGACGATCATGTCGAATCTCGGCCTCGAACGGTATCTCGATTCCGTCGGCCTGACGCTGGCGCGCACAGCGGTCGGCGACCGCTATGTGCTCGAATATATGCGCGAGCATGGCTACAATATCGGCGGTGAACAGTCCGGACACATCATCCTGTCGGATTATTCCTCGACCGGCGACGGGCTGATCGCTGCGCTGCAATTGCTGGCGGTGGTGAAGCGGCGCGGCCGAGCGGTGTCGGAGGTTTGCCACTGCTTTGAACCGCTGCCGCAGATTTTGAAAAATGTGCGCTACAAGTCCGGGCAGCCGCTGGCGCAGGATTCGGTCGTCACCGCCATCGAAAGTGCGAAGCAGCGATTGAATGGCAAGGGCCGTCTCGTCATCCGCCCCTCCGGCACTGAGCCCGTTATCCGCGTCATGGCGGAAGGCGATGACCGCGACCTCGTTGAACAGGTCGTGCACGATGTGGTGGATGTGCTCAGCAAAGCTGCGGCCTGATTATCCGCGTTCTGACAGAATAAAAACCCGGCCAGCCCGGGTTTTTATTTGGCGATGTGATGGCGCAGCGCATTCAGCACAAAGCGCGAGCCCTCATCCGTGATGTGATTGTTATCGCGGTAGGCAAATTCACCGTCAAGCGTAGCGTGGCAGACGCTTGCATCACACAGTACCGTTTTCGGATCGACCAGCCGCAGCGTGGGATGGCGTGCGCCAACAGCGTGCAGCCATCGGGTAATATCCTTTTGAGCCTCATCCACAGCGCTGCGCGGCAAGGTGCAGCGAGACTGGCTTGCGCCACGCGCTGCGAGGATATCGCGGCAGTGACGCACATCGAATTTCAATTCCGGCACCTGCTCAACCACAGTCATCCTTGCCACATGCGGCCTGAGGACCGTGACAATCTTTTCCAATCCGGCAGTTACGCGCTGATGCCCCTGTTCGCCCACCATCGTTTCATGGCGGCGGCGCGACAGGATCATCCGATTGATGCGCGCACGGATGGTCTGCGATGCTGCGCCATAGTGATTCCAGCGCGCGGCAAAATAAATATCCCAATGCCCGTTCTGTTGCGCCAAGGCCTCAATCGCTGCTTTGTTCAGCAGATCACAGGCCGTGACCTGCCGGATGCGGCCAACAACATCGGCAGCATTTTCAACCGGCGGGCACTCATTCGCCGTCAGCAGAATCGCTGCGCGCTTTTGTTCGCGCAAGAGCGAATCAAAGCCCGGTGAAAAATGCCGGGCATGAGAATCCCCCCACAGCACGGTATCGGGAATGACCGCCACGTCACCGAGCACGCAACGTTCAGCGCCGGCGAAATTCAGCATGCGCGGACAAACATTTGCTTCCACATCACGCGGGCGCTGCGCCGCACGGGTGGCGAGCAAGCTCACACCACATGCGCCGATCAGCACTGGCACAATAACCAGCCCAGCCGTGAGACGGCGCGGCACTGCCGGCATTTTGCCGATGGACCGGCCCGGCATCTCCAGCACACGATAGAGAATATAGCCCAGCGGCCATGATGCGGCGAAGCCCGCCAGACGCCACGCCAGTTCCGGCTCCGGCGGGAGCAAATAATTCAGAAAGACCGCGATCGGCCAATGCACGAGATAGAGGCTGTAGGATATGCGCCCAATGAAGCGGAGCGCAGGATGCGACAGGACGCGGGCGGGCAGGCCCGTCCCATCGCCGGCCAAAAGCCATGCGGTCGCGACAACCGGGATCAGCGCGCCGGGTGCGGGCCAGAGCCAGCGCTCGTTCAACAGCCAGGGCGACGCGGCAAGGACCAGCAACGCAGCCAGTGCAGGCCCGTCGCTGCGCACACGATCATTCACCGGAGCCGGCAGGCTGCGCAACGCCACCAGTGCGCCCGCGCAGAACTCCCAGAGACGGGTCGGCAGCATGTAAAATGCGAATTTCTCGTCCGTTACGGACAAAACAAGGCAGGCCAGAAAACTGGCGATACCAATGCCAAGAATGATGCGCGGCCGGTTCTCTGGCGCATGGCGCGTCGTCCAGAACAGAAGCGGCCAGATCAGGTAAAACTGGATTTCGACCGCCAGCGACCAGGTATGCAGCAAGGGCTTGTAAAGCGCCGGCCCTTCAAAATATCCCGCCTCATTGTTGAAATGGAAATTCGAAACGAAGAATGAGGACGCAATGGCGGAGCGGGCGGCGTCGCCGATGTCATGGGGCAGGAACACATAGCCGGCGATTCCCAGCGTCACCAGCACGGCGGCGTAGTAGGCGGGGGCAATGCGCCAGAAGCGTTTGACAGCAAAACGCCACGCTCGACCTGCATCCATCGGGCCGCCGCGCGCCAGAATGCCCGTGATGAGATAGCCGGAGATGACAAAGAAAATATCGACGCCGGCAAAGCCGCCCTTCGCGCCGAGCAGATCGAAATGAAACAAGAGCACGCCGAGAATGGCGAGCGCCCGCAACCCCTCCGCGTCGGACCGGAAGGCTGCGTCCTGATTGCTGCGGGGTGATGGAGAGGCGGGCAAGGCGTTCCCTGAACAAAATCCGGGATGCCGCTTAGCGCACTTCGCCTGACCGGACCACGCGCACAGCGTGGCAGAAAGGTCACTCCACCCCGCCAAGCGCAGCACTTCACCCGCCAGGTTTCAAATCGGGTAACCCTAATTTTTAGCCTTAAGCGCTCCTTAACCTCTGCCTGTCACGGTCGGCTCGTGAACTCCTTAACCGGGGCCGGTTTGCGCCCTGCACGAACGAAGAGACTTGTCATGGGCCTTCTCAAGACCTTTGCGCTGACCGGCGGCGTGGTTCTGACCACCGCTTTCGGCGCGCTCGCTGCCGACCTTGCCCCGCCGCCCCCGCCGATGCCGGCTGCGCCGGTGCCGCTGCGCGGCTCCATCGACCAGAGCGGCGTCTATCTGCGCGGCGATGTCGGCATGGGCATGATGGGCTCGACCAACGTCCGCTACATGGACCCGAACGGCGTGCTCGGCGCATCCACCATCACCATGCGCCAGGGCGAACTCGGCAATGTCGGCTTTGCCGGCATCGGCGTCGGCTATCAGTTCAACAACTGGTTCCGCTTCGACGTGACCGGCGAATTGCGCGGCACGGCCAAGGGCAATTTCGGCGATTCCTACACCAATGCGGTCAACACCGGCACCAACGCCCTGTTCGGCAGCATCTCGTCCAGCGTGTTCCTGGCCAATGCCTATGTCGATATGGGCAACTTCCACGGCTTTACGCCGTTCCTCGGCGCCGGCATCGGCATGGCGCGCCACCGCGTCAGCAACATTGAGGATGTCGGTCTCGTTACGCCGCTTCCGGCTGGCCCCAGCGGCCCGTCCTCCGGCAACTATGCCAGCAAGACCAAGACCAGCCTCGCCTGGGCCGTCATGGCCGGCGTGGGCTATGACGTGACGCCGAATGTGAAGCTCGAATTGGGCTATCGCTATCTGAACATGGGCAAGGCGGACTCCGGTCCGGGTTGCGTCACCTGCCCGGCTGGCGTGACGATCCGCTATCACCGCCTCGATTCCCATGACATCAAGTTCGGCATGCGCTGGATGCTTGGTGGTCCGGAACCGGCGCCTGCGCCGATGGGCTACCCGGCGGTCGTTTCCCGCCGCTACTGATCGCTCTGTGATATTACCATCCCAAACGCGGCCTCCGGGCCGCGTTTTTGTTTTTGCGGCGATCATGGCGCTGTCGAATCATACGCAAAGAGATAGCGCTGCCTACGATCCGTTAAGGTTAACCGGGCCTTTACCCTGATGTGGTTCGATGGATCGAGAGCGCGGCTGCGGGCCGCACGCCCGGTTCACTGCGTATCCCAGAGGTCGCCATGCGTTCCCATTCCCCCATTCTTCTCCCCACCCTTGTCGCTGCGGTCGGCCTTGTGGCCATTCAGCCGGCACGCGCCGCCGATCCTGCCACGGTGATGGTCGCTGCCGATGTGGTCGAAAAGGTTGTGAGCGGGCTTGGCGTGCAGGGCTGGTATCTGCGCGGCGATGTCGGCTACTCCAATGTCGCCCGCTCCAAGATGCAGGTGAGCCGCGACGGCGTGCTTGACGACTATCTGTCGTCCCAAGTGGCGAAGAAGCCTGTGATGACTATCGGTGTCGGCGGCCATTTCACCAACTGGCTGCGCGCGGATGTGACCCTGTCCTACCGCGACAAGGCGAATCTGAATGGGATTTATTCCAGCGCCGCCGCCGGTCGCGATCCCAATGTCGGGCGCGAGGAAACAACCACGAAACTCTCCTCACTCGCGGCGATGTTCAACGTCTATGCCGATCTCGGCACATGGTCAGGCTTCACACCCTATATCGGCGCGGGCGTCGGTTTTTCTCGTAACACCATCTCGAATTATTCCGGCACCTATTATATCGGCCCGGCGCATCCGGCCTATGGCACGGTCTGCGGCGGGCCGGTTTTACCGCCGGCGGTGGAAACCTGCGCCTCACCGAGCCGCTTCGCCAAGGGCACGCGCACGGGTCTGGCCTGGGCGCTGATGGCCGGCACGGCGGTGGAAATTTCGCCGCAACTGAAATTTGACCTCGGTTACCGCTACATGAATTACGGCAAGGCCACGACCGGCGCTGACGCCGTGGCGCTGGCGGGCGCACCGCCTGCCACGATCAAACTGCAAACCAAGGAACTTTCCGCCCATGAGGTGCGGCTTGGCCTGCGCTATATGTTCCGCTGACACGCAATTCACACGGCTTGAAGGATCGGGGCCGATGCAGCCCCGATTTTTTTATGTCTGCTTTCGGGGTGCGACGAATTTCCATCCCGTGGCACATTGACGGGAAGGTTGCGCCCGCGTAATGGCGGCGGCGGGACACTCCTCCCCACCGAGGAGCGCCCATCTGTAAGGATGGAGACATCGTGATGAATACCCCCGCCACGCGCCCTGCGCGCGCGCATTTTTCGTCGGGTCCATGCGCCAAGCGCCCCGGCTACTCCCTGCAAAATCTTGACACTGTAACGCTCGGCCGATCGCATCGCGCGAAAATTGGCAAGGCGCGCCTGAAACTGGCGATCGACCTGACGCGCGAGGTACTCGGCGTTCCCGCTGATTATAAAATCGGTATCGTGCCCGCCTCCGACACCGGCGCGGTGGAAATGGCGATGTGGTCGCTGCTGGGGCCACGCGGCGTCGATATGGTGACGTGGGAATCCTTCGGCGATGGCTGGGTCACCGATGTGGTGAAGCAGCTCAAGCTCACGGATGTGCGCACCATCAAGGCCGGCTACGGCGAATTGCCCGATCTTTCCACGGTCGGCTCAAAAAATCGCGATGTGGTGTTCACCTGGAACGGCACGACATCCGGCGTGCGTGTTCCCAACGCTGACTGGATTGCCGCCGACCGCGAGGGGCTGACGATCTGCGACGCCACATCCGCCGCCTTCGCGCAGGATCTGGACTGGAAAAAACTCGATGTCGTGACCTTCTCCTGGCAGAAGGCGCTGGGCGGCGAAGCGGCGCATGGCGTGCTCATTCTCTCGCCGCGCGCGGTGGAGCGGCTGGAAAGTTACAAGCCAGCCTGGCCGCTACCAAAGATTTTCCGTCTCACCTCCGGCGGCAAGCTTATCGCCGGCATTTTCGAAGGCGAAACCATCAACACGCCGTCCATGCTCTGCGTCGAGGATTATATCGACGCGCTGAACTGGGCAAAATCCCTCGGCGGGCTGAAGGCGTTGATCGCGCGCGCCGACGCCAACACCAAGGCGATTGCGGATTGGGTGAAAGCCTCCGGCACATTCGATTTTCTCGCCGTGAATGAAACCATTCGCTCGAATACCTCGGTCTGCCTCAAAATTGCGGACAGGGATGTGCTGGCAAAAGGCGCTGACGCTGTTGCAGCGGTCGCCAAGGGCATCGTTTCGGCGCTGGAAAAAGAAAATGTCGCCTATGACATCGGTGCCTATCGCGATGCGCCGGCGGGCCTGCGCATCTGGTGCGGCGCGACGGTGGAAACATCCGACGTGCAGGCGCTGACCGCGTGGCTCGACTGGGCGCTGGCGCAGGAAAAGAAAAAGCTCGCGCAGGCGGCTTGAAGACCACGTCATCCCGG
>JBOFFO010000283.1:0-2138 GCA_051648665.1 Beijerinckiaceae bacterium
CGACATAGCTGTACATCTGGAGAACGATGAGAAGAACGTCGAGAATCGCGCGCATGTCCTAGCCTTCGGCAAGAGCGGGTGAGCAAGATCGGGTCAGCCGGTGATGTAAGCGTTTGCGCCGCCTGCCACAAGCGAACGCCCTCATCCTGCGCCGTTGCGGTTAACCCGCTGCGCGCAAGGCCGCATCCAGATCGGCGTAGAGATCATCCACATCCTCGATCCCGGCGGACAGGCGCAGCAGATCATCCGGGCATGGTGTCCCCTGCCCCTCGATGCTGGCGCGATGCTCAATCAGGCTCTCGACGCCGCCAAGCGAGGTCGCGCGCTTCCACAGCGTCACACCGGCGGCCGTCGCAATGGCGGCCTGCGCCCCTGCGCGCACGCGGATCGAGAGCATGTGCGAAAAACCGCCCTGCATCTGCCGCGCGGCCAGCGCGTATTGGGGATGGCTCTCCAGCCCCGGATACAGCACGGCATGGACGGCAGGGTGATTGGAGAAGCGCTGCGCGATCTCCATCGCGTTCGCTGACGCGGCCCGCACCCGCAGATGCAGGGTGCGCATGCCGCGCATCAGCAGATAAGCCTCGAATGGACCGAGGATGCAGCCCAGCATTTTGCGGTTGCGGCTGATCCGCTCCCAGAAATCATCCGCCTGCCGGCAGGCCAGCGCCCCCGCGATCACGTCGGAATGGCCGTTCAGCGCCTTGGTCGCCGCGTGCATCACAATATCCGCACCCAGCGTGACAGGCTGGGTAAACACCGGCGTTGCCACCGTGGAATCCACGGCGAGCTTCGCGCCCGCCCCGTGGGCGATGGCGGCCAGCGCCCCGATGTCCACCACATCCCACAAGGGGTTCGCCGGGGTTTCTGCCCAGATCAGCGCGGTCTGGCCGGGCCGCACCGCCGCCCGCACCGCTGCCGTATCAGTCATGTCAACGAAGTCCGTGGTCAGCCCCCAATGGGCCGCATCCGTGATCAGCCACGCCCGCAAGGCCCAGTACATCACCTTCGGCGCAATGACATGATCACCCGGCTTCAGCGCCAGAAACACCGACGTCGCCGCCGCCATGCCAGACGAGAACAGCATCGCCGCCGGCGCCTTTTCGAGCATGGCCAGCACGCCCTCGGCTTCGCGCACGGTCTGGTTGTCGGGCCGGCCATAGATGAACCCGGAGGAATAGCCGTTGTCCGGATCGCGCAGGAAGGTCGTCGCCACATGGATCGGCGGCACAATGGCGCGGGTCGTCTCGTCCACATGGCCCATGGCTTGCGCTGCAAGCGTGCGCGCTGACCAATTTGGCCCGCCTTTGGTCGTGTTGCCGCCGTCTTTGCCGCTCATGGAACTGTGATCCGGATGGGTTGTTACAGACACGGGTTGTAACCGACCTGATACCCGCATCAAACCATCGCCGATGCGAGGCCGCATGCGCCCGGCACAGGAGATTTATTATGTCCCACGTTCACGCTACGCAGCCGCAGCGCACCGTTTCCCAACCACTGCACGGCCAGCCCTCGCATGTGGCTTCGCCGCTCCGGCATTTGGTGATGGCTGTCGTTCCCGTGGTGGCTGCATCGGCGCTGGGCCAGATCGCAACCATGCCGAACCTGACGCCGTGGTTCGCCTCGCTGGTAAAACCCTCATTTAACCCGCCGAACTGGGTGTTCGGACCGGTCTGGACGGTGCTGTATGTGATGATGGCTTACAGCTTTTATCGCGTGTTGCGTGCGCCGGAGAGCGACGCACGCCGCACCGCCATCACGATCTTCCTGATCCAGCTCGCGTTCAATGCCGCTTGGTCCTGGGGATTTTTCGGATTTCAAAGCTCCCTCTCCGGGCTGCTGATCATCGTGCCCCTGCTGGCGCTGATTCTGCTGACAATCCGCGAATTCGCCCGTGTTGATGGATTCGCCAGCCTGCTGCTGGCGCCTTACCCGGCGTGGGTATCATTCGCAACGGCGCTCAATGCGAGCATCTGGTGGCTCAACCGCTGAGCCGGCTGCCGAACGGGGCGAAAAGCAGGACCGCCAGCGCCAGCAGGAAGGCGAGGGCGGTCGCACCGCCGAGCCGCAGCGCGAACCCCGCGGTTCCGGCAATGGCTCCATAGCCGACGCGGGCCGCAGCATTGACGAACAGCGCC
>JBOFFO010000284.1:0-5616 GCA_051648665.1 Beijerinckiaceae bacterium
GGCAATGTCAGCCTGCCGCTCACCCTGACGCGCGGCATTGCGCGCATTGGCCCGGCGCAGAGCGAATTGAATGCCATCGCTGCCAGCGGTCAGATCGTCGCCGATCTCCGCAGCGCGCAATTGGACGCGAGCGTGACCATGGGCCAGCGCCGCGGCGAAGCCATCGCCGAACAAACCGTGCGCTGGGCCGGGCCTTTTCTCAACCCGCGCCGCAACGTCGATGCTTCCGGGCTGCTGAACATCCTGCAACTCGCCGCCATTCAGCGCGAGACCGAACGCATCGGCGTGCTCGAACAGGATGCGCGCGAGCGCGCCGCCTTCAACCGCCGTGCGCGCGCCGAACGCGAACAGCGCGAACGGGAAGAAGCGAAAAGGCGTGAAGCCGAGGATTTGCAGCGCCGCGCTGACGCGGAACGCCGGGCGGCAGAAGAGGCTGTGCGCCGCGCCGAGCAGGAGCGCCGCGCGCTGGAGGAGCTGGCGCGGCGCGCCAGCGAAGCGCCTCTTGTTCCTGCGCTGCGCGCGCCTGCAGCGCCCTTGGCGATTACGCCGCGCTGATCAATCGCCGCGCACGGCGCGCGCCTGCGCATCTTGCAGCACGAAGACCCGCAGCGCGGAGGACAAGTTCGTGCCCTTGCGCGTCTGGTCGATGCGCTGCACCAGCGCCGCGAGGCTCACACCCTCGCGGACGGCAATCGCCTTCAGCGCGATCCAGAACGGCTCTTCCAGTGAAATGCTCGTGGCATGACCGGCGATGGTCAAGGACCGTTTGACGACCCGCGCCGGATCATTCTGCATCGGGCGGTGTCAGCCGATGCCCGTCGAGCCGGGACTGGGCCTGTGCATCGCGCGCCTTGGCCAGATTTTTTTCCGCCTTCGTGCGGCCGAATGCGACGCGATTCTCGTGCGCCTGCACATCCCGCGCGGCGCGCTGCTTCTGCTTGCGGAATTTGTTGAGATTGACGATGTCGCTCATGACAGCGCTCGGCATCGCTCAGGTTTTTTTGCGGAAAGCGTCGAGCGATACGATCTTTGCGGCATCGTTGCTTTCCGCCGCCGGTTCAATCGGCTGCACCGGCTCGTCGCTCTTTTTCTTGCGCGCTGCCTTCACCGGCTCTTTCGGCGTGTCCTTGGCCGTGTCCTTGGCCGTATCCTTGCCACTATCCTTGGCCGCCGCCTTGCCTTCATCCTTTGCCAAATCGGGCACGGATTTAAGAGCGCGCGCCGGCGCTGGCTCAGGCGTCACGGTCTCCGCCACAGCCGCCGATTCAACATCGAATTTCAGACCGAACTGCACGGACGGATCAAAAAATCCGACCACCGCATCGAACGGAATCAGCAGCCGCTCCGGAATCGTCGCAAACGACAGACCCACCTCGAATGTATGATCGGTAACTTTGAGGTCCCAGAACTGGTGCTGCAACACGATGGTCATTTCATCGGGATGTTTTTCCTTCAGCCGCGATGACAGGCGCACGCCGGGATGTGTGGTCTTGAACGACACATAGAGATGATGCTCGCCCGGCAAGCCTTCGCGCGCAACATCCGTCAGCACGCGTTTAACGACGCCGCGCAGTGCGTCCTGTACCATCAGATCGTAACGGATGAGATCAGTCGCCATCAGTCTTTTTTCGAGTCGGGATGGGCGACCCTAGTCTGGACCGGTGCTGTTGGGAAGTCTGCTCATAGACAGGAAAAGGTGGAGGCTTCTGTTGCCAGGCGCCTCCGGGCCCCGCCTTACGCGGCTAAGCGCAAGGGCTTGATTTCGGTTTTAGGTGCCGCTTACGCAGCCACTGCCACCGGAGCATAGTTGTCGTTTGCAACTATAGGTTTGACCCGATAACGGCGGTATCATGCCGGGCAAAAGCGAACCCTTTACACCCTCGTCGATCCTATTTCGCCCCCATCACCAGACGGGCCGGACGCATTAAAAGGCATCCCGTCTCGTGGTGGAGGCGCCGGGTACTGCCCCCGGGTCCGAATGGTTTATTACGATAGCCATTTATCGCCATAGCCAGCCTTGCGGATGGCGACAGGAATATAGGGCATCCTTATCGGGATTAAAAGGCTGCGGCGCGCGACGACGGGTCTGCCGGGTCCGGCGCGACCTGACGCAGCCATTGCGCGAGCATCTGCGCGCCATTGTCACACAGATGTGCGCCGAGATGCTGTTCAATCGCCACGCAGTAAGCCGGCCAGAAGCGCGTAATCTCCGCAACGCCACGGTCGGTCAAAACGGCATAATGGCTCCGCCCGTCCTGCGGGCAGGCCTTGCGCGCCACAAAGCCCGATTTCTCCAGCCGGTCGATCAGACGCGACACCGTATATTGCGGCGCGTCGAGCAAGATTTCCAGATCAGACGGCCGCAAGGCGCGCCGTTCACTGTCCCGCAGATGAACCAGCGCGAGACACTCATTCAGAGCCGGAAACCCCTGCCCCTTGAGGTCAGCCTCCACCGCATCAAGCACGCGGCGGCGAACGCGCAGCAGCGCGTTCCAGCTTTCCAGCAGTGACGGGCGGCAAGTGGCATCCATCAAGAGGCGTCCAGGGAGTCGATCCAGCCGGTTAGAAGGCGCTGGGAGTTGACAGAAACATGCATCTGCATCTAATTACATGCATCTGCATTTAACTACGGGCCTGTCGAAAACACAATGCCCGTTTCACCCGGAGGACTGCCCATGAAACTCTATTTCTCGCCCGGCGCCTGTTCCTTGTCGCCGCATATCGCCTTGCACGAACTCGGCCTTGACCACAGCCTTGTGCGCGTTGATCTCGCCAAGAAGGTGACCGAAACCGGGGCGGATTTCCGCGCCATCAACCCGCGTGGCCAGGTCCCGACCCTCGAACTCGATGACGGCACGGTGCTCACCGAAGGCCCGGCGATCGTGCAGTATCTCGCCGATCGCAAGCCGGACTCCTCCTACATGCCGAAGGCCGGCACGATCGACCGCACCAGGGCGCAGGGCTGGCTGAATTATGTCTCGACCGAACTGCACAAGAGCTTCAGCCCGTTGTTCCGCCCGAACACGCCCGATGAGTACAAGACCATCGTGCGCGGCAATCTCGCCAACCACTTCACCTGGCTTGATGGCGAACTGTCGGGCCGCCCCTATCTGATGGGCGATACCTTTACCGCCCCGGACGCCTATCTGTTCGTCGTCTCCAACTGGGCCAAGCTCGTCGGTGTCGATATTGACGGATTCAAGAATGTCACCGCCTTCCGTGACCGGGTTGGCGCGCGTCCTGCTGTGCAGGCAGCGATGAAGGATGAAGGCCTGATCAAGTAAGCACGACAGCGATTGAAGAGTTGCGCCGCGCCATGCCATCATGGCGCGGTATTTTTTTGTCTGGAACGGACCTGCCATGACCATCACCATCTACGGCATCGCCAAATCGCGCGCCTTTCGCAATCTCTGGATGGCGGAAGAGCTGGGCCTTCCCTACAAGCATGAACATATTGAGTTCACCGACGAAAGCCTGCGCGGCAAGGCGTTCCGCGCCATCAACCCGATGATGCAAATTCCGGCGCTGGAGGATGGTGGCGAGGTGTTCACCGAATCTCTCGCCATCAACATTTATCTCGCTGAAAAACAGGGTGGCCCGCTGGCGCCCCACAATGCCAGCGAACGCGGGCAAGTGGCGATGTGGACTCTGTTTGCGGCCACGCAGATTGAGCAGCGCGCGCTCGATGTTTTTTACAACCGCCATCTCAAGCCGGAAGCGGAGCGCGATGCGGCACTGGCAAAAGCGCAGATGGACGCCTTGCAACGCCCGCTGCATTTTCTCGATGGCGCATTACAGCGCACTGATGGCACACTGATAGAAGGCCGCTTCACTGTCGCGGACATCAATCTCGGATGCTGCCTGTTTTATTTGCGCAAGGATACGGACCTCTATGTCGCCCTGCCCCATCTCGCGCGCTGGTGGCAAGACATTACCAAGCGCCCGGCTTATCACCGCGCGATGGCGCTGCGCGGTGAAAAGGTGGAATAATCATCCGCATACGGCTTGTTGATTTTAAGGGGCCGCGCTCTCGCGCAGAAAGCGACCCTGCACCCAGCCTGAGACCTGTTCGTCCAGCCGCGTCACCCGGCACCAGCGCACATCGCCTGCCATGCGGCAGCCATTGTTCTTGACGATGGCGCCTTCGCGCAGCCGCCCCAGCGCCGCGGCGCTGTTGCGCGGCGAATGGCGCATGGCGATGCTTGATCGCGAGCGCAGGCCGGAAATTTTCCAGAAATCCGGCCCGCCCTGCAGCCCATCCGCAAAATCGCCCGGCTTCTGCGCCGGAACCGCTTTCGCCGGCTGCTGCGCAAGGGCGGACTGGTGCGCCGGAATAACGGCCAGCACAAGCGCGGCAGCGATCATCGTTCCTGAAAAAAATTTGCCTGCGTTGCCTTGCCGGTCTGCCATGCTGAACTCCTGACAATGGCATGACCATGAACGCACAAATGCGGCGGAACAAGAGCGGCAAAAGTTCAATATTTTTCACAAAACGGTGCGTGCGGTTCAACCCGCCGGGTGCACAGCAACTCAGCACAAAAAAAACGGCCCGCGAACGGGCCGTTTGATGGGTTGATGCTGATGCGTCTTACTGCACCTGCTGGATCGCCGACAATTTCCACGCCTGCCGCGGTTCGCGCCGGAAGGTCCAGACCTCGGTGAACTGCTGCGGCGCGTTGAGATCGCCTTCGATCACGCGCCCCGTGCCGCGCTCCACCATCGCATCCGGCATGGCGTAGCGCATCGCCACGGTCGCATATTCCGCGTCCGGGTCCGCCCACGCTTCGGACAGATCGCCCTGCAACAATTCCACCTGACCGGTGCGGTTGAGAACGCCCCGGCGGCGGTTGTTGTCGAGCTCTTCCTCGAAATAAGCCGCCATCTCCGGTGTCAGGCTGGCGCGCAGCGTCGGAATATCCTCGCGGCCATAGGCCGTCTGGATCGTCGCCAGCGCTGACTGGAAGCTGTTGAAGTCCTGCGGCGTGATCGCCACAGCCGGCGCAGCGGTCGCGGCACCAGCGCCAGCACCCATGCCAGCGCGAGCATAAGCCTGCGGATCAGCCTGCGGCTGCATGCGCTGCACGGCCGGGCCGCCAGCCATCGCCGGTTGCTGACGGCTGCGGAAGAAGCCGCGGATCAGGCGGTAGGCGAGATAGATCAGGCCGATCTGCAACAGCAGGCCGAAGAACCCGGCAAGGCTGCCCAGACCGCTGAACAGGCCCGCACCAGAGAGCAGGCCAAACAGGCCCGCGCCGAGCAAGCCGGCAGCGACGCCGGTCATCAGGTTACGCGCAAACGAGGGCCGGGCGGCTTGTGCCGCCTGCGCCGCAGCGCCGGGACGGGCGGCCGTGGCTGCGGGCGCGCCGGGCTGGGTGACCGAGCGCTGGATCGGCTGCGCCTGCGTCGGCGCGGTGTTCGTCGTCGCCGGGGCCGACTGGGTCCGCGACCCACGGCTGCCAAAGCTGCCGCGCGGCGCGGCATCGGCGATTTCAATCGCGGTGAACGTCATCGCGCCGGCAAGCAGCGCATAGGCCGGCCATTTGCCAAGGCGGGTCAGGGAACGAAGCATCGGTGTGTCGGCTCCAGTTGCGATGGCGAATCCTACCATCATCGGAC
>JBOFFO010000285.1:0-20774 GCA_051648665.1 Beijerinckiaceae bacterium
GTGAAAGAAGCTGCGCGCAACAATTTCCCGATGGATAAGCTGGTTGGCGTCTGGTGGGCCGGCGGTGATGATGATGCACGCGGCGGTGAAGACAAGTCGAAAGGCTATAAGGCTTTGAACTTCCATCAGGCCGGTGCAGATTTCCCGGTTATCCAGGACATCAAAAAGCATGTGGTGGACAAGGGATTGTCAAAGGTTGAAGCAGCCAAGTTTGCCGATAATCTTTACAATCGTGGCGTCTATAATGCGATGCTGATGGCTGAAGCAGTACGCAATGCACAACGTATTACCGGCAAAAAGGCTGTCACGGGTGAAGATGTCCGTAAGGGTCTCGAAGCACTCAATATAACCGATGCCCGTCTGAAGGAGATGGGTATGGAAGGTTTTGCGGCGCCAGTGAAGATTTCCTGCAACGACCATAACGGACATCACAAGGTGTTTGTCCATCAGTGGGACGGCGCAAAGTGGACCAAGGCTTCGGATTGGATGGATCCGATGAAAGAAGAAGTGCGTCCGCTCATTGAGGCCGCTGCCAAGGAGTATGCCGAAAAGAATACCGGCTGGCCGAAGCGCGCCGAAGCATGCGCGCAGTAACGTTGCAGCTTTAAAACAGGGAAGGGCGATCTCGCCCTTCCTTCCATCTTCAAATGGATTTCACCGATGTCTGCTCTCCCTGCTGGTGCTGCCACTCCCGCTGCTGACCTCATTCTCGGCGTGCAGAATATTGAGGTTGTATATGATCACGTCATTCTTGTGCTGAAAGGCGTATCGTTGGAGGTGCCTCGTGGCGGCATTGTAGCCATTCTCGGCGCCAATGGCGCGGGCAAGACGACGACACTGAAGGCTGTTTCCAACCTCCTGCGCGCGGAACGCGGCGATGTGACAAAAGGGCAGATTACATTCGAGGGCGAACGGATCGACCGGCTTTCACCAAATGAATTGGTGCGGCGGGGCTGCATCCAGGTCATGGAGGGGCGGCACTGTTTTGGTCACCTCAACATCGAGGAAAATTTGTTGACCGGCGCTTTTACGCGGCGCGACGGCAATGCTGCGATCAAGCGCGATCTGGAGATGGTTTACGATTACTTCCCCCGGCTGCGCGAACGCCGGACTTCGATGGCCGGCTATACCTCCGGCGGGGAACAGCAGATGTGCGCGATTGGCCGCGCCATGATGTCGCGCCCGAAAATGATTCTTCTCGATGAGCCTTCGATGGGTCTGGCGCCGCAGATCGTCGAACAGATTTTCGAGATCGTAAAAACGGTGAATGCAAAGGAAGGCGTGTCATTCTTGCTGGCCGAGCAAAACACCAACATGGCGCTCAAATATGCGACATATGGTTATATCATGGAGACAGGCCGCATCGTTATGGATGGCCCCGCACAATCCCTCCGCGAGAATGAGGATGTGAAGGAATTCTACCTTGGCATTGGCGGTGAAGGGCGAAAGAGCTTTCGCGATGTCAAAAGCTACAAGCGCCGCAAGCGTTGGCTGGCGTAATTACACACAGCGTTCCGTGCCATCACTGCATTGATGAATCATGCTCTATGCCTTGATTGTTCTCGCATTGCTGGCGCTGATATTCGGACCACAGCTCTGGGTTCGCAGTGCAATGCGTGCGCATGCGGTAGAGCGTGACGATCTGCCTGGCACGGGGGGAGAGCTGGCAAGGCATCTGCTTGATGAAGCCGGATTGCAGGATGTCAAGGTCGAGCCGACAGCAGAGGGCGATCACTACGACCCGGAAGCGCGCGTTGTTCGGCTCACGCCCGGCAATCTTGAAGGAAAATCCATAACAGCTGTAGCTGTTGCGGCCCACGAGGTCAGTCATGCGGTGCAGCATGCGCGTGGCGAAAGAATGTTTGATTGGCGTGGACGACTCATCCGCCTGTTGTTCGTCGTGGACCAGATCGCGATGATTGCAGCCTTGCTGTTGCCTTTTGTTGCAGCTTTCGGGCGCGCGCCTTTCCTGATTTTTCTAAATCTGGCTGTTATCCTCGGGCTTCTGTCACTGCGCGTACTCGTGCATCTTGTCACCTTGCCGGTCGAGACGGATGCCAGTTTTGGCAAGGCCCTCCCCGTGCTCGAAGGCGGTGGATTTCTCCAGCCCTCGGATATGCCAGCAGCACGTTCAGTGTTGAGAGCGGCAGCCTTTACCTATGTAGCTGCAGCGCTGGTCAGCATTCTTGATATTTTGCGCATCCTTCGCTTTGGCCGATAGACAACGGAATCCTGCTCATGGCCCAGTATTATGACGACCGCGAGATCCAGTCTGCGGAGCAGCGGCAAGCGCATCTCTACCACGCGTTGCCATCCGTTCTTGCCGAGGCACGCAAGGCGTCCGGATGGCGTGCGCATTTGGGTTCGTTCGATCCCAAAGCGATCAATTCTCCTTCTGCTTTGGCGGCGCTTCCCGTGATGCGCAAAGCCGCCCTGCCGCAGATGCAGCGCGACAATCCACCGTTTGCAGATTTGGCTCTCGCCCCGGCAAGCGGATATGGCCGCCTTTTTACGTCGCCGGGACCGATTTTTGAACCGGAAGGGCTTGAGCCGGATTTTTGGCGTGGTGCGCGTGCTGCTTTTGCAGCTGGGTTCCGCAAGGGCGATCTTGTACTGAATACCTTCAGCTATCATCTCACGCCAGGCGGATTTATTATGGATGGAGCTGCGCGTGCTCTGGGGTGTCCGGTTATTCCTGCGGGACCAGGCAATACTGAGCAGACGCTTGATGTGGTGCAACATCTTAAGCCATCGGCCTATTGTGGAACGCCTGATTTTTTGAAAATCTTGCTCGACAAAGCCAGCGAGCTAAATCGTGATGCCTCCTCTATCCGGCGCGCACTGGTTTCAGGCGCCGCATTTCCGCCATCGCTGCAAGCAGAAATCAAGTCGCGTGGCATCGATGCCTATCAGTGTTTTGCGACAGCCGATGTCGGAGTCATTGCTTATGAAACACAGGCGCGCGAGGGCCTTGTTGTCAGCGAAGATATCATTCTCGAAATTGTCCGCCCGGGTACGGGCAATCCTGTCAAGCCTGGTGAAGTGGGTGAGATGGTCGTCACATCATTGAATCCGCATCACCCCGTTATTCGCCTTGCGATCGGTGATATGACGGCGGAAATGGCGGGCATCAGCCCTTGCGGGCGTACCAACATGCGAATCCGTGGCTGGATGGGCCGGGCGGATCAAACTGCAAAAATCAAAGGCATGTTTGTGCGGCCCGAACAGGTGGCCGAGATTGCCAAGCGGCATGAGGAAATCAGCAAGCTGCGCCTTGTTGTCTCGCGGATCAATGAGCAGGATGTCATGGTACTGCATGCTGAGACAGCAAAGCCGTCGGATGCATTGGCCGAGGCCATTGCCCAGTCCGTAGTGGCTGTCACAAAACTTAAGGCGAGTGTGCGCCTTGCGGCTCCTGCGAGCTTGCCTAACGATGGAAAGGTGATTGCTGATGAGCGCCCGGTGGGCTGATTATCGCGACATCTGAAGCAATATATCTGCAATCGCGGCTTTTTTGGCCTGAAGTCCCTTGTATGAACGCTGGTCATCGCTCAAGGCGAGGAATTGCTGGTGCAGGGCCGCAGCAAGTTCTGGCCTTCCAGCAAGGGCTGCAATCGGTTCGATGAAAATGCGGATCGTAAACAAAATGTCGCCCGATACCGGCAGCTTGGTGAGTGTCTGCCGCTCCATGCGCAGGCAATGGGCCCGTGCGGCTGGTTCTAAATGGCATGTGCCGGCCTGATTTTCTGAATGCCCGCTCGTATGCCGCAGTTCGCTATCGGGATATATTGACCAGTTCATCCGATAAAGTTGCGTACCTGCCTGCATGCAATCGAATATCCGTTCAACACGGGATGCCATTTGTCCTGCAAAATTCGGGACCGGTGCATGAATATCGGTCATCGGCCGGTCAAATTTTTCTGCCAGCCTCCATGATGAGGGAAAGCAAAGGCTGGCAGCAACCAAACGCCAGCCATCATCATGGCGTCGCATCAGGCAGAGGTCGTCCTGAACCAGACGGGAGGCGATGAGCAGCGGCGCATCCGCTTCCAGCATGACCGACCGCCCTGCGATCGTGATGGCGTTGCCGTGGCGACGATGCAGAGTGGAATGGAACTGGATCAAATGCTCCAGCAACAGGTCCAGACATTCCTGCTGGGCCAAAATCGTGTCGGCCCGCGCCTGAAAAACTGCCCCACGTTCGCGGCCGATCAGCTCGTCCTTCAACCGTAATTCTGCAGGCAGTCTCTCGTCGGGTGTGATCCATTCTGCCGGATCAAGCGGTGCAAGCCCGATCGTGAACGGGCGTTTGTCACGCAGCTGTCCGGCAGGATCCAATTTCATCCCGTCATCTGCTCCATGCTTTCCAGTTCGTCGATGATGCCTTCGATCATGCCCAGGCCAATATCCCAGAATGCGGGCTCCCGCGCATCAAGGCCAAACGGCCGAAGCAGTTCGTTGTAGTGCCGTGTTCCGCCAGCGCGCAGCAGTGCAAAATAATGATCAACAAACTTTGGATCGGCCTTCTGATAGACGCCATAGAGAGAATTGACGAGGCAATCGCCGAATGCATAGGCATAGACGTAAAAGGGGGAATGAATGAAATGCGGGATGTAGGCCCAGAATGTTTCGTAGCCAGGGCCAATGGTAATCGCAGGACCGAGACTTTCGCTTTGTACCGATAGCCAGATGTCGCAGATCTGCTCGGCAGTCAGTTCGCCTTCCTTTCGCGCTGTGTGGATTTTGCGTTCGAAGGAATAAAATGCGATCTGGCGCACCACGGTGTTGATCATATCCTCGGCCTTGCCAGCCAAAAGGGCCTTGCGCGCTTGTGAATCTGTTGTCGCTGAAAGCAATTTGCGGAAGGTCAACATCTCGCCGAATACGCTGGCGGTTTCTGCCAAGGTCAGTGGCGTTTGCGCCATCAGAGCACCGTTTGGCGCAGCCAAAACCTGATGCACGCCGTGGCCCAGCTCGTGCGCCAGCGTCATGACATCGCGTGGCTTGCCCTGATAATTCAATAGCACATAGGGGTGCGCCGAAGGAACGGTGGGATGTGCGAAAGCGCCCGGCGCTTTTCCGGCTTCCGTCGGCGCATCAATCCATCTTTCATCGAAGAAGCGCTTGGCGATGGCTGCCAATTCGGGAGAAAACTGGCCATAGGCATCGAGCACGGTCGTGCGGGCTTGCGGCCATGCAATCGGTGCGTGATCAGCCTTAGGGAGAGGCGCGTTGCGATCCCAATGGTTCAGGCTTTCCTTGCCAAACCAGCGGGCTTTCATTTTGTAGTAGCGGTGCGAAATCCGGGGATAGGCCGTGCGCACGGCGCTGACCAGCGCATCGACCACCTCAGGCTCAATGCGATTGGAAAGATGGCGCGCATCAGCGATGTCTTTAAACCCGCGCCAGCGATCAGAAATATCCTTGTCCTTCGCCAGGGTATTGGTGATCAGCGCAAAAGTCCGCAAATTGGCTTTAAATGTTGCGGCCAAAGCATCGGCAGCTTGCTTGCGCTTATGCTCATCAGCATCCTGCAGGAAATTCAGGGTTTGCTCGATGGGCAATTCCTTGCCATCGATAGTGAAGCGCAGATGAGCAATTGTTTCATCAAACAGGCGGTTCCATGCAGAAGCGCCGGTCATCGATTTTTCGAGAAAAAGTTTTTCCAGATCGTCGGATAGCTGATGCGGCTTTTCCCGGCGCAGGTCATCGATCCAGGGTGCGTAATGGGCGAGGGGATGTTCCTTGATTCTCTGCGCGATGAGGGCGTCATCGAGCCGGTTGATCTCAAGCGTGAAAAACAACAGCTCGCTGGACAGCGCAGTCAATTTTTCCTGCATGTCGCCATAGAATTTGGCGCGCTGCGGGTCGGTGGTGTTTTCGCAATAGACAAGGCCTGCATAGGACATGACCCGCCCCAGCCTGTCCTCCAGCGCCTCATAGGCATTGACCGCGCCGGCCAACGCATGTGCGCCGTCGCTGGAGGTGGTCAGCTGCTCCAGCTGGCCGCGATAGGTCTTCACGAAAGCGGCGGTATCCGTTTCCGCCTGAGCGAGATCGGCCTTCAGCTCCGGCGAATCCATGCCCGGATAGAGGTCTGCCAGATTCCAGCGCGGCAGGACGCCGAGGTCAGGCATGGCGGCGGCAGCAGGTTCGGCAGGCGCATTCAGGGGCATAGCGGCATCCAAAGTGTTCGCAGGCATCATAAGTCTTCGCATATCGGCTTTTAGGGCGGTGCTTCAATGGCGTCGTTAACAGCGCCTTTACCCGAAGCAGACAAGCATCGCACCAGAACGAAACACCCGGCTCCGTGCGCCGGCCTGCTGATCCGGTCCCTGCCCCATGTCCTACACCATCCTGATCGCCGATGATGATCCCGTCCAGCGCCGCCTGCTGGAAGCGATGGTGCGCCGTTTTGGCTATGAAACCGTCGTGGTCGAAGGCGGGGATGCCGCGATGCAGGCTCTGACCTCCGGCCAGGCGCGGATTGATCTGGCTATCCTTGATCTGGTTATGCCGGACCTCGATGGTATGGGGGTATTGGGTCAGATGCGCGACAAGGGCATCGATGTGCCTGCCATTGTCCAGACCGCTCATGGCTCCATTGAAACAGTGATCTCCGCGATGCGCGCCGGCGCGCTCGATTTTGTCGTCAAGCCGGTTGGCGCAGAACGTTTGCAGATATCGATCAAGAACGCGCTCAAGGTCGATGCGCTGGAGACAGAAATCCGCCGCATCAACAAGCGTGTGAGTGGAACGCTGACATTCCGCGATCTTGTCACGCGCACGCCGGAAATGGAGAAGGTGATTCGCCTCGGCGAGCGTGCGGCGAAGTCTAACATTCCCGTGCTGATCGAAGGCGAATCCGGTGTCGGCAAGGAAGTGATTGCCCGGGCGATCCAAGGCACCAGCGAGCGCAGAGGCAAGCCTTTCGTGGTCGTGAATTGCGGTGCGATCCCGGAAAATCTCGTCGAAAGTGTTCTGTTTGGCCACGAAAAAGGGGCTTTCACCGGGGCCACGGAAAAGCACGCCGGTAAATTCGTTGAGGCGTCCGGCGGCACACTTTTCCTGGATGAGATTGGCGAATTGCCTTTGGAAGCGCAGGTCAAGCTGTTGCGCGCCATTCAAGAGGGAGAGGTCGATCCGGTTGGCGGACGCAAACCGGTCAAAGTCGATATCCGGCTGATCTCTGCGACAAATCGCGATCTGATTGAAGCTGTGAAGCAGGGCCGCTTCCGCGAGGACCTTTTCTACCGCCTCAATGTGTTTCCCATTACCATTCCGCCCTTGCGCACCCGGCGGGATGACATTCCTGAACTTGTCCGCATGTTCATGGCGCGCTTTTCAGCCGAAGAAGGCCGCAAAATCAGGAATATTTCTTCAGAAGCCATGGCCTTGCTGCGCAATTATGAGTGGCCGGGCAATGTCCGCCAGCTTGAGAATGTGGTTTTCCGCGCGGTTGTGCTGTGCGATGGGGATGAGCTTACGGTGGCCGAATTTCCTCAGGTCGCCGCTATTGTCGAAGGGTTCGATGTGCGCATTCCGCCGATTGAGCGCGGACCATCGACAGCAGCCCGGATCGAAAAAGAGATCGTACGCGTGGAGATTCGTGATCCCAACGCGACCTCGCTGGTCAGCGATAATGGCGAGATGCGCAGCCTCCAATCCGTGGAGGAAGAGGTCATTCGGTTTGCGCTGAAGTTTTATCGCTCCAATATGACAGAGGTGTCGCGCCGTTTGGGCATCGGGCGCTCGACCCTGTATCGCAAGCTCAAAGAGTATGGGCTTGAGGATGGCCTTCCGAGTGATGCAGTGGATGCGGCCTGAGAGACCTATGCGGGCGCTTCTGGCGCGGCTGCTGGCATCATCACGCAGAGGGCGATGTGCGCTGGCACCTTGTCCGTGACGGGCAAATCAGGTTTTTTAAAGCATCGGGGTCGATGCGCGTTGTGCCGCCGGATGGTGCCGGCGGGCAGGGACGTAGCAATTTTTGGACTGGGGACAGCGTTTGCGCGCAACGACTCCTTCTTTTCTGGCCATGACCGCCGCCAGCCTTGCCCTGGCGCTCCCCTTGTATGCCGGTGAGGTTGAAGAGCGGATCATCGTGACGCCGGGCCTGCCGCCTTTGACGGTGCTGGTCGGCGAACGGGAGGATGTCGAAGCGAAGGCGCTGGAGCGCCGTGCTGCCGAGAAGTCCTTGACCGAGAGTCAGAACGATAAAGCGAGACAGGCAGCTCAGGCGTCTATCGCTCTGGCAGACCCCGGTCTGCCCGTCCCGGATTATCCTGCGATAGCACCCCAGATTCTTGAACGCCCGCTGCTGCCAGCGCCGGATTATCCAGCACAAGCGCCGCCCATGATGGCGACGGTTCCGGCATGGCCGGCTGACGTGATCCGCGAGACCGCTCCTGCCTTGGCGGACATTGCCTCTGCCTTGAAACCGATGCTGGAAAAACCCGGCAGCGATCATTTCCATCCCCGGCTTTCGCGCTTGATCCGGGAAGACGTGGCTGCGCTTTATGCAGCGCGCAATCACCTGCCGTTCTGGATCGAATCGGTGGGGCTTTCTGGCAAAGGCCGTGCCTTGCAGGCACAGTTGCAGCGGGCGGGCGATGATGGGCTGGATGAAGCGTCCTACCGGCTGCCGCGTATCGGCGAAGATGCACATGCATACGCCGCATTTGATATTGCGATGACGCAGGCTGTTGTCCTTTATGCGCGTGATGCGCAGGGCGCGCGCATCGATGCGCGGCGCCTGTCTACCCTGATTGATCCGGAAATCACCCTGTCCAGCCCCGCAGATATTGTTGCGCAGCTGATGCAGTCGGAAGATAGCGGTGCTCGTCTCCAGCGATTTAATCCGCAGCATGCCGGCTATCGGGCATTGCGCGATCATCTCGTGCGCATGCGGGTTGCAGCGGCGCCAGCCGCGCCGCTACCTTCGACGCCCCTTGCTGATGCAACGCCGCCCTCCTTGGCCAGAACCAAGCGCCGCACGGCTGCCGTTGCCCTCGCCGCCTCACCGGGCGAAGCGGATTTGATCGCGAATATGGAGCGCTGGCGCTGGTTGCCCCGAGAGCTTGGGGAGCGGCATGTCTTCGTCAATATTCCAGAATATCGTGTGCGCGTCGTTGACAGTGGAACGGTGGTGCATGAGGCGCGTGCGATTGTCGGCAAGCCAGATTCACAAACGCCGCTTTTTTCCGACCGCATGCAATTTCTGGTCGTCAATCCATCCTGGTTCGTGCCGCCATCAATCATGAAAAAGGAATTTCTGCCGAAGCTGGCAGAAGACCCGACTTATGCGGAACGGCGCGGGTATCAGGTGATCCGGCGCGGTAACCAGATCTACGTCAAACAGCCGCCGGGCGAGAGGAATGCGCTCGGCCATATCAAATTCATGTTTCCAAACCGGCATGCGGTCTATCTGCATGATACGCCATCGCGGAATCTGTTCGGGGCGGAGCGGCGGGCCTTCAGTCATGGTTGTGTGCGTGTTGACCAGCCATTCCGGCTTGCAGAAATGGTGCTCGGCAAGGAGAATGGCTGGAGCGAGCAGCGCGTGCGCGGTCTTGTTGGACGGGGTGAGCAGGCCATCAAACTGGCGCAGCCATTGCCTGTTCATCTTGCCTATTTTACCAGCTTCGTGGACGATCTGGGCCGGTTGCAGACCCGTGATGACCTCTATGGTCATCACCGCCGGGTCAAGGCGGCTCTGGGTCTGGAATAGCCCATGAGGGTTGAATTGTGGCGAAAGTCTCTCTTTCGCCATCTTTCTGCGGTTCGGACTGTTTGATGCGGGGCAATGCGGGAAAGTAACCTTCCTTTTACGCTTGTCGGCAAGAAGTTGTTCATCATGACCGGGTGGTGGCCGATGCCCCGCCCGCAAACCTGTGCGGTGAAGACTTGGCCCTGAAGCGCCCCAACCATCTGGCCGTTGGTTCCTTGCGGGTTGGCCGGTCTTTCGGGCTTGCTGCACTGTGCGGACTTGCCTTGGTCGTCTCGGTGCGCGGCACACAGGATGCGATTGCCAATGGCGATACGCGGACCATTACGATCCAGCACATGCACACCAAGGAAGTGCTGACTGTTACTTTCAAGCGCTGGGGCCAGTTTGACTCGGGCGCACTGGAAAAACTCAACTGGCACTTGCGTGACTGGCGGCGAGATGAGCCGAAGAGGATGAATCCGCGCCTGTTCGACCTGCTGTGGGAAGTTCACCGGGAATCAGGCTCAAGCGGCCCGGTCAATGTTGTCTCTGCTTACCGTTCGCCGGAAACGAATGCCATGCTGCGCCGGCGTTCCCGTGCTGTCGCCAAGTTCAGCCAACACATGCAGGGCAATGCCATGGACTTCTATATTCCGGGCATGTCGATGGGCATGGTTCGCGAGGTCGCCATGCGCATGCAGCGGGGTGGCGTCGGTTATTATCCTTCCGCCAATACACCCTTCGTGCATCTCGATGTCGGCAGTGTTCGGTCCTGGCCCAAAATGAGCCGGGACCAGCTGGCGCGGTTGTTCCCGGATGGAAAAACCGTGCATCTGCCAGCTGGTGGCGGCACGATGCCCGGCTACGATCTGGCATACGCCGAAATTGTCGCCCGCGGCGGATCGGTGGGTGGGCATGCCGGTGATGAGGGCGAAGAGTCAATTGGTGGTGGCGGCGGCTTCTTTGCAATGCTGTTCGGTGGCGGCGGTCGTCGCGGCGGCGGGACGCAGGTGGCTTCAGCAAGTCCGACCGGCGATGATGACGGTGGCGCGCGGGCGTTTCTGATGGGTGGCGGTGTTGCGCCGAGTCAGGCTGACACTGCGGGCGCAGCGGCCGGCATCAGGGGCCGGAATGCGCGTGGCCGCCGGGCGGCGGAGCCGCAAACGCAAGTTGCGGCTTTGACGCCGACCCAGCGCCAGCCTGAACCTGTCGTACCCACGCCTGCTCCAGTGGCTGAAGCGCCTGTTCCTGTGCGCCCGGCTGCTGCTGCCGCATTTGCCCCTGCACCAGCGGCCGCATCCGTGGATGCGCAGAAGGCGCTGGAAGCAACGATTGACCGGCAAGGCGCGACGAAACAGACCTTCGCCAGCTTGCCCCTGCCACCGCGTCGTCCGCGCGATCTGCCGCAGTTGCTGGCGCTCGCCAGCGCGGAGGCCAGCCATCCTCTTCCGCCGCGCCGACCCGGTGAATTGGGCGCTGTGCAGGTTGCTGCCCTCACGCCTGATGCCAAGCCGATCGCGCCGCGCGGGAAAGCAGACGATGAATCAGTGGCCGCCGCGAGCCGGAAGCCGACCGGAGCCGTTGCTAATCCAGCTACAAGCGCTCTGCCCTTATCGCCGGCCCGTCAACAGACGCCGACGCTGGCGGTGAAACCGGCCAACCCTCAGGCGGGCGCATTGGCAGCAATGATGACCGCTGCAGCCAAGGGGCAGGTCGTGACAGCCTTTACGAAGGCTCCAGAAACAGGTCCGGCGATTGGCCGGTTCACCGGCAAAGCCGTACGGGCATCCAGCGCCAACTGATGGCGTGCGTGGTGCGCTGCGCGATGGCTGAAGTTTCACCGGCTGCATGTTGCGTTTTGGCCCTGTCGCATTAGCCTTGTATGCCAATTGTCAGCCGCGCCGCTTGCATCGCGGCGGTGAAGGAGTGTTTCCCCATGACTATGCTTGTCATTTCCCGCCGCAAGGCGATCGCGCTGATCGCCGCTCCGGCCGCCGCGGCTGCGCTGCCGGCATTTGCCCAGACGCCTGCGCCGCAGGTTGTGAATGGCAAGCTCGCGCTGCTGCTCGTCAACGACATCTACAAAATGAGCGAAGACAAAGGGCGGGGCGGTTTCGCGCGGCTCTCGGCTGTGGTGAAAGCGGAGCGCGCCAAGGAAACGCCGGTGATCTATGCCCATGCGGGCGATACATTTTCGCCCTCGCTGATGTCGGGTTTTGATCAAGGCGAGCATATTGTCGCGCTGACCAACATGGCGCCGCCGGATGTGTTTGTGCCCGGTAATCATGAATTCGATTTTGGCAAAGACGCATTCATGAAGCGCCTCAGCGAAGCGAAATTCCCATTCTACGCCGCCAATATGCGGCAGGCCGATGGCAGCGCGGTGCCGGGTGTGCGTGACAATGACATTCTGGAGCGCGGCGCCTTCAAGATCGGCGTGTTCGGTGTGGCGCTACCCTATACGCCGCAAGTGTCCAGTTCTGGCGATCTGAAATTCGGACCGACAATGGATACGGTACGGGCGCAGGCCAAATTGCTGCGTGATCGCGGCGCCGATATCGTGGTGTGCGTTGCCCATACCGACCGTACCGATGATCTTGCCATCATGCAGTCGCGCGCTGTCGATGTGCTGTTGACCGGGCACGATCATGATCTGGCGCTGAATTATGACGGCCGCGTCGTGATGGCGGAATCGAACGAGGAGGCGAACTATGTCACCGCTGTCGATCTCGCCGTGACGGCAACGATGGCCGGCAATACACGTACCATTAGCTGGTCGCCTTCATTCCGGATTATCGATTCGCGCGCAGTGACGCCTGACCCTGACACGCTGGCGCTGGTCAAAAAGTATGAAGCTGATCTGTCGAAAGAACTGGATGTCGATATTGGCACGACCGCTGTTGAGCTTGATTCCCGGAACGCCACAGTGCGCGGCGGTGAGGCAGCCATTGGCAATCTCATCGCCGATGCGCTCAAGGACGTGACTGGCGCCGATATTACAATTACGAACGGCGGCGGTATCCGCGGCAACAAACAATATGCGGCGGGCCAGAAGTTGACACGGCGCGATATTCTCACCGAACTGCCGTTCGGCAATTCCACGGCGATGGTCGAAATTGATGGCGCAGCTGTGAAGGCAGCGCTCGAGAATGGCTTGTCCCAGTATGAAAACAAGGGTGGCCGGTTCCCGCATGTCGCTGGGATGAAGGTGGTGTTTGATCCGAAGCAACCTGTGGGTTCACGCATCGTGTCTGTCGATGTTGGCGGCGCACCGCTTGACCTGGCGAAAAAATACAAGGTGGCAACCAACGACTTTCTGGTGCGCGGCGGCGACGGCTATACAACCTTAGGGCGTGGCCGCAAACTGATCGGCGACACCGATGGTAAGCTGATGGCCAACGAGGTGATGGTCTATGTCCGTCGCCTCGGCACAGTGCAGAGCAAGGTGGAAGGCCGCATCACGGTCAAGCCGTGACAGCCTATCAGAAGGCGCTGGACCGCTATCTTGCCGAAGACCGCGATCAGCGCGGATGGCGGGCGCTGGATTTTTTTTCGCAAGGGAATGCGTCGGCAGTTCTCGACCGCGTATCGGCGCGTGCGGCTGCCGGCGCACATGTTTTGCCGGCGCCCGATGACATATTTGCCGCTTTGCGCCTGACGCGATGTGATCAGGTCCGTGTCGTTATTCTGGGGCAGGATCCTTATCCAACGCCGGGTGATGCCCATGGGCTGGCATTCTCCTATCGTGGCAATCGCCGGTTGCCAGCCTCGTTGCGCAACATTTTTCGTGAGCTTGGCGATGATCTGGCGACCGCTGCGCGCAAGTCAGGCGATCTCTCGGATTGGGCGGAGCAGGGCGTGCTCCTT
The DNA here is from genome assembly GCA_051648665.1 of Beijerinckiaceae bacterium. Classification (GTDB taxonomy): domain Bacteria; phylum Pseudomonadota; class Alphaproteobacteria; order Rhizobiales; family Beijerinckiaceae; genus Terrirubrum. The sequence goes on from JBOFFO010000285.1 coordinate 13,577, forward strand.
CTCAACACCGCATTGACCGTTGAAGCCGGGCAGGCGGGATCACACCTTCAGTTCGGCTGGCAGGCGCTGGCCGATCAAATCATGCGCCGGCTGGCCGAGAGAAGCTCCCCTTGCGCCTTCATCCTGTGGGGCGACAGGGCGCGGCAATATGCATCACTGATCAATCCGCAGCGCCATCTGCTGATTGAAAGTCCACATCCTTCACCTTTGTCAGCATATCGCGGTTTTTTTGGCTCTCGCCCCTTTTCTCGAGTCAATACGTATCTCGCGGCGCAGCAGCAGATCACAATCCAGTGGGATCAAGCTCTTTCCCAAACGGATGCGGCACACCACATTATCAGCGCCAGTCACACAAAGAAGAAATCATGACCGACAAGGATCAGGAGGCCAACCGCCTGTCGGCCCGCGCTGCGCGCTATGCGCGCGTGGGTGCGAATGTTGGCGGCGTTGCCGCGCGCATTGTCGGTACGCGCCTGATGGGCGGCGGCGACAGGAGTGACCGTGGCAATGCGGCCGCGCTCACCGCCGCGCTGGGCGGGCTGAAAGGCCCGATCATGAAAGTCGCACAGTTGATGGCGACGATCCCCGATCTTTTACCGCCGGATTATGCGGAGGAATTGCAGAAATTGCAGGCGGAAGCGCCGCCCATGGGCGCGGCGTTCGTCAAGCGCCGGATGATGGCCGAGCTTGGGCCGGAGTGGCGGGCGCGCTTTTTGGACTTCGACCTGCGTCCCGCAGCGGCTGCCTCGCTCGGGCAGGTGCATCGCGCCACACTACCCGAGGGGCGTGAGGTGGCGTGCAAGCTGCAATATCCGGACATGCAGTCCGCAGTTGAAGCAGACCTGAAGCAACTGGAGTTGCTGTTCTCGATCCATCGCCGGATGAATCCGGTGCTCGATACGCGCGAGGCGGCGAAGGAAATCGGCGCGCGGGTGCGGGAAGAACTGGATTATCTGCGCGAGGCGAAGCATGCGCGGCTTTATGCGCATATGCTGCGGAATGAAACGCTGGTGCGGGTTCCTTCTGTGATTGCTGACCTTTCAACGCGGCGACTGTTGACGCTGGAATGGCTGGATGGCGAGAAATTGCTATCGTTCAAGCAGCATGGTCTTGAGGACCGCAATCGCATCGCCACCGCGATGTTCACCGCGTGGTGGAAGCCGTTTAGTCATTATGGCGTTATTCATGGCGACCCGCATCTCGGCAATTACACCGTGTTTCGCCGCGATGATGGCGCGCCCGGCGGCATCAACCTGCTCGACTATGGCTGCATCCGGATTTTTCCGGTGACCTTCATTCAGGGTGTGGTCGATCTCTATCGTGGTCTGCAAAGCAACGACCGCGACCGGATCATGCACGCCTACCAGACATGGGGTTTCAAGAATCTCACCCATGAGCTGATGGATATTCTCAATATCTGGGCGCGGTTCATTTATGGCCCTCTCCTTGATGATCGGGTGCGTACGATTGCCGATGGCGTGACGCCCGGCCAGTATGGCCGCAAGGAAGCCTTCCGCGTCCATCAGGCACTGAAGGAAAAAGGACCGGTGACGGTGCCGCGTGAATTCGTGTTCATGGATCGTGCAGCGATTGGTCTCGGCGGGGTGTTCCTGCATCTGGATGCGGAACTGAATTTCCACCGGCTGTTCGAGGAACAGATTGCGGATTTCTCCCTCGAACGCATAGGCCAACGCCAGCATGCGGCACTGGAGCGGGCTGGATTGCTCCAGCACTGATGCGTTCTTCAACCGCGCTCGCGCGTCGCGACAATCGCGGCGGTAACCATGAGCAGGACGGCCACTGCGAGCGTCCAGGTCGGTGCAGCAAAACCGGCGAGCACCAGCAGGCCGGTGGAAATGACCGGCGCAGCGTAGGAGAGCGCACCAAGCAGCGAAACATCGCCTTGCTTCATGCCAATGTCCCACAAAAAAAATGCGGCGCCGACAGGTCCGACTCCGAGGCCGATGAGAGCAATCCATTCACGGCCATGCGTCGGCCACTGCGTGGTTTCCCAGCCCCAATGGCACAGTAGCGCAAGCAGCGCCGTCGCTGCGCAGGTGATGGCCAGTGATTCCGTCGCGACATTGGCCACCAGCCGGGAAGCGACGGAATAACTTGACCAGATTAAAGCGCAGGCGGCAGCGAGCATGAAGCCAATCATCATTGATGATGTGCCCGTTGCGCCAAGTCGTGGCCAGATCAGCAGGCCGGCGGCGAAAAGTCCAGTCAGCGCGCCGATGACATGGTTGGCGCGCAGCCGGTGTCCCGGCAGCAACGCCGACATCAGCACGATGAGCAAGGCCCATAGCGAGGCGATGAGTTGCGCCTCCGCCGGGTTGGCGAGTTTTAATGCCGCGAAATAGCAGGCGTGATAAAAAAAGAAACCGTAGAGGCCGAGCAGAAAAGACGGCAGTGTCGGGCGCAGCGCGTCCGCACGGCCGCGCAACATGGCGATGCTTATGCCCAGCGCTGCGGCTATGGCAAAGGTAATCGCTGTCATCTGGAATGGCGGCATCGCGCCGCTCATGGCGGTGAGCAGAGCCAATGCGCCCCAGAGCAGAATTGCGGCCATGCCGGACAGGGTGGCGCGGGCGCGCGTCATGCAGGCTCCAAACAAAAGGGCTGGCGCAGAGGCCAGCCCAAGAGCTTGTAATTCAGAAGCGCCGGTCAGGCCAGATATTGTCCACCATTCACCGACATGGTGGAGCCGGTGATAAAGCTCGCATCATCGGCGGCAAGAAACACAACGGCGCGGGCAATTTCCTCCGGCTCGCCGAGGCGGCCGACCGGAATATGCGGCAGGATTGCTTTTTCCACCACGGCCGGATCGATCGCTTTCACCATGTCCGTGCCGATATAGCCGGGGCAGATGGCGTTGACCGTGATGCCGGCCTTCGCGCCTTCCTGCGCCAGCGCCTTGACGAAACCGATGTCGCCGGCCTTCGAGGCGGAATAATTCACCTGCCCCATCTGACCCTTCTGGCCATTGACCGAGGAGATGCAGATGACGCGGCCGAATTTGCGGGCGCGCATGCCCTCCCACACGGGCCGCGTCATATTGAACAGCGAATTGAGGTTGGTGTTGATGACGGCGTACCACTGGTCCTTCGTCATCTTGTGAAACATGCCGTCCTTGGTAATGCCGGCATTGTTCACGAGCACCTCGACCGGGCCAAGATCGGCCTCGACCTGGGCGACGCCGGCGGCGCAGGCATCAAAATCCGACACGTCCCACTTATAAACCGGAATGCCGGTTTCGGCCTTGAATTTCGCCGCGGCCTCGTCATTGCCGCTGTAGGTTGCGGCGACCTTATATCCCGCCGCCTTCAGCGCCCTGCTGATGGCGGCGCCTATGCCGCGCGACCCGCCTGTGACCAATGCTACCCGTGCCATGTTTCTCTCCCTTCAGTTTTGCTCATTGTCTGCTGATCGTATTTGGCGACTTCACCAAGGAAGCCACCAATCACGCATTTTTTTCATCGTGATCCTGCCGCTGAACAGCATCAGGAAAAAAAACCAAAATCGAAATTGCTGCACCAACGGCAATGAAAACCGTCAGTGCATTGTCGAACAGTGCAGCAATTTCCTTGATGGATATGTCTCCCGGCTTAGCGCTCGATGCACAGCGCGATGCCCATGCCGCCGCCGATGCAGAGCGTGGCGAGGCCCTTCTTGGCGTCGCGCTTCTGCATTTCGTGGATGAGCGTGGTAAGCACGCGCGCGCCGGAGGCGCCGATGGGGTGGCCGATGGCGATGGCGCCGCCATTGACGTTCACCTTGTTGGTGTCCCAGCCCATATCACGGTTGACCGCGATGGCCTGCGCGGCGAACGCCTCATTGGCCTCGATCAAATCGAGGTCGGAGACTTTCCACCCGGCTTTTTCGAGCGCCTTGCGCGAGGCCGGGATCGGGCCGGACCCCATGATGGCGGGATCGACGCCGGCGGTCGCCCAGGCCTTGACGGTGGCGAGCGGCTTGAGGCCGCGCTTCGCGGCTTCATCGGCGCTCATCAGCACGATGGCGGCCGCGCCGTCATTGATGCCGGAGGCGTTGCCGGCGGTGACGCTGCCATCCTTGGAGAAGGCTGGCTTCAGCTTCTGCACCGCATCCAGCGTCGTGCCGTGGCGAGGATATTCGTCATCGGCGACGACCACATCGCCCTTCTTGGTGCTGATCGTGACCGGAACGATCTCGTCCTTGAACTTGCCGGCCTTCTGCGCCGCTTCCGCCTTGTTCTGGGAGGCGACGGCGAACTTGTCCTGTTCGTCGCGGGTGATCTGCCATTTCTGCGCGACGTTCTCCGCCGTGGTGCCCATGTGATAGCCGTGGAAAGCATCCCACAGGCCGTCACGCAGCATGGTGTCGAGGAACTTCATCTCGCCCATCTTCGTGCCGCTGCGCATATAGGCGGCGTGCTGGGCCTGCGACATGGATTCCATGCCGCCGGCGACGATCACCTTGGCATCGCCATTGGCGATCTGCTGCATGCCGAGCGCCACGGCGCGCAGGCCAGAGCCACAGAGCTGGTTGAGGCCCCAGGCGGTCGCCTCCTGCGGGATGCCCGCCTTGATCGCCGCCTGCCGCGCCGGGTTCTGCCCCTGGCCGGTGGCCAGGATCTGGCCCATGATGACCTCGTTCACATCCTTCGGATCAACCTTGGCCCGCTCCAGCGCGCCCTTGATGGCGATGGCGCCCAGCTCATGGGCGGGCAGGCTCGACAGCGCGCCCGAAAAAGCGCCGACCGGCGTCCGCGCTGCGCTGACAATGACAATATCGTTGTTGGCCATGTGATTGCTCCCTGCCGATAAAACTCGCTTCAGTTTGAACCGATAAACGCTTGCGGCAGGCGACCCGTCAAGTGCGACCAAGGCTGACCGACCTTTGGCTAGGTCTTTGGCTGAAGGCCCTTGCCGGCTGCTTGCCGGCGCAATTGAACCCTCCCGCAAAGCCGACTATGCTGCGCGGCACAATAAGCAGATCAGCGCCAAAGCGCGGGACGGGAACCACATGGCGGACGACGTCAAAAAGCCGACGGTCATCAAGAAATATGCAAACCGCCGCCTCTACCACACCGGCACCTCAACCTACGTCACGCTCGAAGACCTGGCCGGCATGATCCGGCAGGGCGAGGAGTTCGAGGTGCAGGACGCCAAGTCCGGCGAGGACATCACCCGGTCGGTGCTGACCCAGATCATTTTCGAGCAGGAGAGCAAGGGCACCAACCTGTTGCCGATCCCGTTCCTGCGCCAGCTCATCGGCTTCTATGGCGACAGCCTGCAGGGTGTCGTGCCGACCTATCTGGAATCGGCGATGCAGCATTTCTCCAAGGATCAGGCGATGTTCCGCGAGCAGTTCGCGAAAGGCTTCACGCCCGCCACGGCGCTCTCGGCCATCGAGGAGCAGACGCGCCGGAACATGAAGGTGTTTCAGGAGGCGATGCGGATGTTCCTGCCCTTTGGCCAGACGGGCGGTTCAAGTTCGGACGCGCCGCAGCCGGCTGCAAAGCCCGCCGCTGGCAATGATCTCGATTCCCTGCGCCAGCAGATGGCTGATATGCAGAAGAAGCTCGAGGATATGGCGAAGAAGTAAACGCCCCCAGCCTTTGCGGTGCAGGAAGGCCGGCGCTTCGCCGGCTTTTTTCATGTGCTCAAGCAGGCGCTAGCCGATAGCGCAATAAATTGCGCTCAAACAGCCGACAGGCGATAGGCCCATAAGCCCGCGCTCAAGCGGGCGATAGGCGGTAGGCCAATCAGAAAAGGGCGCACGGAAGCGGCGGGGGCGAACGCGGCGACGGCTGCGATCGCTGGTGTGAGACAGAATGGTTCCGGGCCGTTGCACACGGACCCGCGCCGCTTCCGTACGTGATGTTTGAGGCCTGCTTCGTACGATGCCGGGAGGCTTACCCTCATCCCGTTCATCCCGATGATCCGGACGCCGTCCCGCCTTTGCATCCGCCACGCGCGCTGCGGCTATGACCCCGCAAGGCGCGCGGCTTCCGCGCCGGCCTTTCCGCGCCCGTCACCGGCGGCTGATCCGAGGCTGTCGGACCACACCGCACGACTTGAGCCGCGATGGAGACGGCGTGCGTGACGCGCCGCGCTCCAAAGCCACCACCACCCCGCACCCGCCCGACACGCTCGCGAACGCCCCTTTGTGGCGCGAGGATAGGCGTGTTATAGGAATTTATTCAGGAGATGTCAAGGGGCTTCCCGTCGCCCGCCGGGTTATCCTGCGGTGATGGCAGATGGGCTGCGTGCGACCTTCAACCCCCACCATTCCAGTGCGGCCAGCGCCGCCACGGCGACGGACTGCACCAGCACGAATGCAGTACCCAAATTGGTTGTTGGCGCCAGCGAGGGGCTTGCCAACAGCAACAGGCTTTCCAGCACCCACAGGCCGTTGCCGGCGATGATGAGCAGAACTGCCCAGCGGGTCAGCGGGTGGCGACGGGCGGTCCACAGCATGAATGCGGCCGATGGAAACAGCAGCAGGCCGGCGTAGCGCATCAATTCCGGGAAAAGGCCGAGCGGGGCCTGTAAAAAATTCGCGCCCATGGTGAGCAACGTGCCGGTGGTCGCGCAGGTCGCCGCATCAAGCAGCAATATCCGGCGCAGCGTGGGTTCGTCAAAGCGGTTCATGGTCAAGTCTCCCATTGCGATGCATCCAATGTGCCGCCTTGCCGCGGAAAAGCGATTACCTCTGAGGTCATTGGAATTGGCAGACGCTCCCCCTAATATTGGCGGATGGCGACGCTTTATCCTTCATTGCGCCCCGCTCAGGGGGGCGCATTCGGTCCGATGCTGCGCGGCTGGCGGCAAAAGCGGCGGCTCAGCCAAATCGATCTTGCGGTGGATGCTGATCTCTCTACACGCCATCTCAGTTTTCTCGAAAATGGCCGGGCCAATCCAAGCCGCGACATGGTGATCGCGCTGGCAGAAAGCCTGTTTCTGCCGCCGGGAGAATGCAATCAGCTGCTGGTTGCCGCGGGATTTGCTCCGGTTTATGCGCAGCGCGCGCTTGATGATCCGGCCTTGGCGGCGATGCGCCATGCTGTTGAGCAAATCCTGAAAACGCACGAACCCTTTCCCGCCGTGGCGGTTGACCGGCGATGGACCCTCCTGGCGAAAAATAATGCGGTGCAGCCCCTGCTGGCTGGCGTTGCGCCATTCCTGCTTGAGCCTCCCGTCAATGTCTTGCG
>JBOFFO010000286.1:0-2965 GCA_051648665.1 Beijerinckiaceae bacterium
AAATTGCCCGCTGGCACGCAACCCGCCAAACAATCCCTTGTAGTGCTCGGCCATTGCGGCTGCGTTGAAGCCATCACCTGTGAGTGCAACAAATGCCTCATGGAGCGACAGGCCAACAATTTTCAACGCATCCATGCGCGCCGGCATGGGCACGCGAAAATGGCGCAGCGTTTCCTGTAAAGCCTCGAAAATGATGTCGCCGGAATCGATCAGCGTGCCGTCGACGTCAAAGATGACAAGCACAGGCTGTTCACGCTTGCCACTGCTCATGCGACCCTGTCGAGCGGCCGCTCCTCCAGAAAATCTTCCATGAAGGCAAATCCGGACTTCGTCCGCTTGGCCTGATACATGGCCCGGTCAGCTGCCATCATCAGCACATCGGGATCTGTCGCATCCGTCGGCGCAATCGCGATGCCAATCGAAACACCCACATCAACAACAGCAATGTCGAGATCAACAGGCTTTGCCACAGCATCAATGATCGCGTTGGCGATGACGGCCGCCGCGTCACGGCCGATGCGCGGACCAGCCACAACTACAAATTCATCACCACCAAGGCGTGCCACCGTAGCGTTGCGCGGAACCGCGCTGCGAATGCGATGTCCGACCTCAATCAGCAATTTGTCACCGACTGCGTGGCCGTAAGTATCATTGATCGGCTTGAATCGGTTCAGATCCATCAGAAAGATTGCGAAGCGCGCGTCTGGACCTTCCGCAAGATCGTCTGAAAGTCGTAACATGCGCCGCGTCAACGCCAGGCGGTTCTGCAGCCCCGTCAACTGATCAGTGAAAGCCAACGTCGCCAATTCAAATTCCCGCCGCTTCGCTTCGGTCAGATCATGAATGGTCATCGCCATAACCGGCCCTGTTTTGCCATTCATGGGATAAAACTGGGCTTCCACTGTCAGGCGTTCGCCCGCCGCATTGATGCACTCAAAAGTACCGGAAGAATCCAGCCCTGTATCGAAGCCGATCATCATGCCATCGACCAGAGAAGCAGGCAGGGTATCCGCAGCCTTTTTTCCCGCAATGTCAGTGGCGTCGAGCGCCATCAAGGCAATGAGATTGATATTGGCTGCAAGGATCATCCCGTCGGTATCGAGCACAAGAGCCGCATCCGTTGCCTGTTCGACAAACTCTTGAGGGCTACGCATTTTCTGGCGCGAAGCCGCCAAAGCTGCGCTCAGCAACGATCGGTCTGGGAACATACGAGCCACGACCATGTGCAGCAGGTAGCCGATCACCAGGCCGAAGACGAGCGCCATGCTGACCCAAATTCCGATCGAATTATCACTGTCCAAATTCGCAGCACGCGCTGGAACAATGATGGTGGGAAGCGCGCAGCCGGACAAAAGCGCCATACGCAAGCAACGTACGCCCCAGACCTTTCTGATCAGGTGTGACATTGATCCAGGATACACTTTTGGCTTGTCCCACCTTCTTCCGAAACGGCAGTCGCATTGTTAAGCGGCGAGTCTTAAGGGCCAATTACCTTTGGTTGCAATCGTTTAAGCCTAGACTTTCGGGAACCTTAACAATGCCTAATAACTATACGTCAAACGACACAGAGGATTGAGCGACAGTAGCGCGGGAGGCGCTGGGAAAGGTTCCCCCTAAAAGATGAGGTATGGATCGCCAGACTGGCCATCCTAACGCTCCGGCGCATCCTCGATGGGATCGTAGCGCTTCGCATCGAGCCCAAGGAGATTCCAGCTCTGCTGCATATGCGGAGGCAATGGCGCGCTGACATCAATCAGCCCTTTGCCCCGGGGATGCGGAATGACGATCCGCCGGGCCAGCAGATGTAGCCGGTTCTGGATACCGCCAGGCAGTTCCCAGTTTTCCCGGTTGAAATACTTGGGATCGCCTACAATGGGATGACCCATTTCAGCGGTGTGGACGCGCAACTGGTGGGTTCGCCCGGTGACTGGCTTCAGGGAGAGCCAAGCGAGTTTCTGGGCCGATGTTTCGACTACAGCGTAGTAAGTCAATGCATGGGAGGCGCCATCCTCGCCATGCCGCGCGACTCGCATCCGGGAATCACCGTCGGGCATTTCCTCCCGCGCGACAAAAGTAGAAATCCGCCCCTGCCGCGTGCGGGGCACCCCAGAGACCAGCGCCCAGTAAATCTTGCGCGTATCACGGGACCGAAAGCTCTTGGTCATGGCTGACGCAGCAAAGCGCGTTTTGGCCACGAGCAGACAACCCGCCGTATCCTTGTCGATCCGGTGGACCAGTCGAGGACGCTGACCGTCCCGGCCGGTCAAAGCTTCGAGCATCCCGTCGATATGCTTCACTGTGCCAGAGCCGCCCTGCACAGCCAGCCCGAACGGCTTGTTGAGCACCAGAACATCATCGTCTTCCCAGAGAATCATGGCGCGCAGTTCAGCAATCACCTTGTCGCGCACCGCATCGCTGGCACGCTTCGGCGCTTCCAGCCGCAACGGCGGAATGCGGACTTTTTGCCCTTCTTCCAGCCGATCCTTGGAATCCGCCCGCCGGCCATCGACTCGCAATTCGCCCTTTCGCACCAACCGCTGGATATGAGCAAACGAAAGGCCCGGAAACTTCGCCTCCAGAAAACGGTCGATCCGCATGCCCGCATGGTCAGCATCGACCGTGACCATCTGCACCGGCGTCGCTACCGGCGCAGGCAAGCTCACCGCATAACCTGCGGTCTCCAATGCACCATCATCTGGTGGCGCGCGTGACTCACGTGGCGGACGAACGTCCGGACTCAACCGCTTCGGCTGACTCACATTTTTTCGTGCGCGCCCTTCAGGCTTGGCGCCGCCTTTGCGTTCCGGTGCACGCGTTTTTTCTGCGGCACGCGCACCCCGCATGGCGGCAAGGTCAGCGTCATCCCAGGGCGAGAAAACCTCTTCACGGTTCTGCGGGGCGCGGCTGATCCGGCGATCCGGGTTGGATGGCACCCCCTTTGAACGGAAGCTTGCCGCCTTTGGTG
>JBOFFO010000287.1:0-7587 GCA_051648665.1 Beijerinckiaceae bacterium
CATCATGTTGATCATGATTGCTTCTCTTTCAAGTGAAATTCAGTGCACATCCTCGGCCTCGCCCCAGGCGGTCAGCAATTTCTCGACTGTGAAGCCGTGCGCGCGCGCAGCATCGAGGAGGGGCTTTTCCTTGCGCGTCACAAGATCGATGGCGCGCGGCAATTCACTTTCGATGCCCGGTTCAATGATGACGGCACCATGCCGGTCCGCATGAATGAGATCGCCGGGTGAAATCGCCAGCCCAAATACAGTGATGGGAATATTCATGTCCTCGACGCGGACAAAGGCATGGCTCGGCGATACAACACCGCCGAGTAAAGGAAACTTCGGATCAATGACGCCAAGGTCACGGATCGAGCCATCGGTGAGCGCACCTTCAAGACCAAGGCCTTGATGCAGGGCGACATTCACTTCGCCCCAAAATGCACCCAGGCCTTTTTCAACGCTGCAATCCTCGATTACAACGACACGCTGGTGGTCTCCTTCAGCGACATAGCGGTAATAGGCCAAACGCCTTTCGCGCACGATAGCCGCGGCTTCTTGTGACGGTTGATCCGAACGAACAATCGCAGTCTTGGCAAACCCCACCATCGCCGGGAGATGAGGATGTGCCGCAATGACAGGCCTGCGCGTGAATCCGTCATTGCGACGGCGGCCCTGAATGGCCTCGATGGCGTTACAGATCGTTGGCGTGTCAACCGCCTTCAAGGCCCTGTAAATATGTTCGCTCAACACTTGTGTCATTTGACAGCTCCACCAGTCAGTCCGCCTTCAAAATGCTTCTGGATCGAAAGCGCAGCAATGAAGGCGGGCACGGTGATGAATATGCCAGCCGCCGCCATCAATTCCCAGAGATCGCCCCGCTCGGTACGGAAATTGACCAATCCCACTTGAAGCGTGACCGCATTTTCGCGCGTCAATATCAGCGCAAAGATGAATTCATTCCAGGTGAGAATGAAGCAGAAAACGGCCGCAACAATAATGCCGGGAAGGGCCATCGGCACGATGATCCGCGCGATGATGTCCAGCCTTGTTGCCCCATCAATCAGCGCAGCCTCGTCGCATTCGACAGGCACAGCGTCGAAAAAACCCTTCAGCATCCATACAGCGAACGGCGTGACGATAGCCAAATTCACGATCACCAGTGCGAGCCGGGTGTCGAGCAATCCAAGATCCCGAAACATGAGATAGAATGGCAAAATGATCACAACGGCAGGGATAAATTGTGTCGCAAGCACCAGAAAAAAAAGGCTGCGCTTGAACATGAAATCAAATCGCGAGAAGGCATAGGCCGCCATGATGGCAGCGGGAATGGCCACCGCCAGCGTGCCAAACGCAACGATGACACTGTTGATGATCCTGCGGCCAATGTCCCAGGGTTGCTGGAAGACCGTAACGAAATTCTCAACCGTCGGCGCGAATAGAAATGTCAGGGCATAGACGTCGCGCGGCTGTTTGAAGGCCGTCAGCATCATCCACGCGATGGGAAAGAGAATGATGCCGAAGAACAGCAACATTGCCATACGCGTCAGCAGCAGATATCCTGTTGATGAGGTCATGATGCAGCAACCTCACGTCGTGGCAGAATAAGTCTGATGTAGAAAATGCCAATCGTGACGAGGATTGTTGTTAAAATGACAGCCAATGCCGATGCAAGCCCCATGTCATAATGCACAAAGCCTACAGCGTATGTGTAATGCGCCAGTGTCTGCGTGGTGATGCCGGGGCCGGCGCCAGTGAGCGTTGCAACTTGATCGAACATTTTCAGGGCAAATATCGTTTTCAGGATGGTTGCAACAGCGATGATGCTCTTCATCTGCGGGATGACGACCAGAAAGATGGACTGGAGCGGTGATGCGCCGTCGATTTCAGCAGCTTCTTCCGTTTCCCTTGGGATGGCTGCGAGGCCACCCAGAAACATTAGCGTGAGATAGGGAAACCAGTGCCAGACATCGGAGACGATCAAGGCGGCCATGGCGTAGCCGGGTGTGGCAAGCCAAACCACGTCTGCGAGCCACGGAAGTGCCGCTGCAAAGGATTTTGCCAGAACGCCATGTTCGCCATTCAACATGAAGCGGAAGGATACGCCGATCAGGGCCGGGCTGACGGCAAAAGGCAAAATCAGCACGGCGCGCACGAGACTTTGTAACACGCCAGCTTTGCGCAACAGCAACGCCAGCAGGAGCGCGACGCAGACCGTAATCAACACATTGAGCGTAACAAAGAGGGCCGTCACGTTGAGCGCGTTCCAGAATTCAGGTTCTTCAAACGCGATCAGATAATTGTCCAGGCCCACCCATTTCTGTGGCAGCGGGCTGCGTTTCAGTCGCCAGTCGCGCAGGCTTGTGGTCAATGCTGAAATGAAGGGCCATACCGTTGTTCCCAGCACAAGCATGAGGGCCGGGAACAACAACAGGTAACGAATGTAGCGATCAGATCTCGTCATGCTTGGCTGAAACTGGCTGCTGGCAGCCAGCTCCGTTGACGCTCAGCCACGCCGCACGATGCGCCGGATTGCCGCATCGGCAGCCTTGAAAGCATCGGGTACCGGTTTCGCGCCAGAGGCGGCTTCAGACATGGCGGTTTCCAGCGCTTCCATCATTTGCGGCCAGTCTGCTGAATAGGGCACGACTTTGGTATTCTGAAGCGCTTCCGCCGCAAAATTGTGCATGCCGCCAAACCGCTTGTTGACATCCGCATCACGCAGATTCGGATATTGCACGGCAACCACATCGCTTTCCTTCGGGTCGAGCAGAATGTCGCGCTCCACCGAAGGATCAGAAACAAATGTCACGAATTCCATCGCGGCATCCTTGTTTTTTGAATTCTTGGCGATGCCGTAAATCCAGCAATTGATGTAGGTCGAGCTCTTGCCCCCGGGGTAGGAGGGCATCGGCGCATGGCCAACCTGATCCTCGGTGAGCTTTGACACTTTCGGATCAAGCAAACCGCCACGCACCCACCACCACACCGGCACCATGGCCGCATTGCCGCCACGCATCGAGTTGACCGCGTCCTGCTCGGTAAACGACACAGCGGCCGCCGGCGTCACCTTGTGGGTGCGCAGCATGTCCACATAATCCTGTGTGGCTTTCAGGCCCGCATCGCTGGCGAATGCCGGCATGCCCTGGGCATCGAACACATCAGCGCCGCGGCCCCAGAGGAAATTGTACCACACCATCAGGTTCTGGCCATTGTTCTTGCCATAGGGCAGCGCGATGCCTGCAATGTTTTCCTTGTCCTGCAGCACTTTTGAAACAGTCACGACATCGTCCCAAGTCTTCGGAGGCTGCAGATTATTTTTCGCGAACAGATCCTTGCGATAGAACAACAGCTGGACATGCGCGCGCGTGGGCAGGCCGAGCTGCTTGCCGGCAACCTGTCCCAACTTCAGGAATGCATCAGGATAGCGCTTGAGATCGATTTTCTTGTCCGCAATCCGTTGATCCATTGGATCGAGCAGATTTGTAAGGGATGGCACCCACTGGTCCATCACGACGACCATGTCATAGCCGCCGGTGCCGCCGACCATCTCCGCCGTCAGCGCTTCGCGCATGTTGGCGAAAGGCACATAGGTGTACTTCACGGTAATTCCGGTCGCCTCGGTAAAGGCTGCCGCGCGCGCTTCGTGAGCGCGGAATTGTGTTGCGACCACGCAAAGAATTTTAATCTCCGTCCCTGCGTGTGGCTTGCCAGGCTTCAGATTGGCGAGGGCCGCTGTCTGCGCCCATGAATGCCCCGGCAGCAGGCCGGACATTCCCAATCCGGCCACAGTCAGTCCAAAAGTTCTGCGCGTGATTGTCATCGCTTCCTCCCTTGTGTGTATCGTCACCGCGTTGCATTCGTATGCAATCTGTCGCCAAGCATCTCTCCTGATGAGTCTGTTGGCAACCCGTCTTGTGCAAAAAATCACCCGGCCTGAGACGCACTTGACGCCGCAATGGCAGCGCAGGCGGGGCTGAAGTACTGGCTGTGGCCAGGGTTGCGCGATGGGCCCCCTGCTACGCCCGAACGTGGTAAGAGGTGCGATGGCACAGTCAGAGGAAATCGGCTTGCGAACCGAACGCCGGCCGAAAGCGTCGCAGGCGCCGATCGTTACAGATCGGCTGGCCTCAAACGGTGCAGCACTGAAGCAATTTCGTGCCATCGACAAACGCGCTGTCGGCCGTTGACTGAACAACCACGCAGAGAATTCTCACCAGCTATTCCGACGACGAGAGCGGGCGATGCTTCGATTCAGGCGGATTCGAAGTCTGCAGAAATTCGCCGCCCTGCGTGGCTCCATTTACTAGCAATTCGCTTCGCGGACCTTCGGTTCAACCAGGAAGGTACGCAGATCAGTCGGCAGATTTTCAAGGATCGATGCTGCGCCGCACTGATCGCTTGGCGTCAGCTTTGCGCTGCCTGAGCACAGCTGGGTTGGGGCGAATTCTGAGACTATTTTGGTTGATCTGGCGGCACGCATGTAGTGCCCATGGAAAAATCACCAGAGCGCGTGGTGAGGCCATGTGACTTAAGTGAGTAGTGCCACGTTCTCGATAAACTTCGATTTGAGGAGTTTTGGAGAACGAAGCTTCTGCAATTAATCTTGAATGATTTCATGATCTGCTAGTCGAAGGTGAAAGATAGTGTGAAATGCATGCACAATACAAGCCAGAATGCGATGATCCAATAGAAATGCGTGGCTAACCCCAGACGCTTCTAGGAATATCCAGCATGGATGAAATTCCGGCCCGACTGATCATGCGCTCACACTCGCGCTGGGCTGCAGCAAGGATTTTCCCCTCATCAACGAGTACCGGTTCACGGTCGCGCAAGACAAGGCGACCATCGACAATTACGGAATGCACGTCATTGCCATTTGCGAAACAAACAAGCCGGAACAGTGGCATATTGGCCGGATACAGGTGCGGCCGCTGTAAATCGACCAACACTACATCGGCTTTTCGTCCTACCTCTAGAGCGCCAATGATATCTGACATACCCATCGCCTTGGCTCCGTCGCGCGTGCACATTTGAAGGGTTCGTCCGACGGGAAGAATATCAGGATTTCGGAAATGACGACGGTGATAATGCATGCACTGTTGCATGTGGCGGAACATGTCTGCTGAGCGATCAGGGGCGGTGGCATCAGAGCCGAGCGCAACAGTGACGCCCGCATTCATGAGTTCAGGCGCCGGGCAACGCCCGACAACAGACGCGATGGCACTGGGATTATGCGCAATCATGGTGCCAGTGTCTGCACAAATCTGGACCTCTTCATCTGTCAAATCGGTCGCATGGGACAGCAGCGCGTTCGGACCAAGGATTCCGATGCTGTGGGCAAAATCAACGCTCCCGCGTGCATGCCCATCCTGCGTAAAAATGAGATTATTTTCGCGCGCAAGTGCCTGGGTTACCTGAGCCTGCCGTTTTGCCTCAGAAAAATCAGCAGCACTGAGCGATTCCCTATGCTCATCACGCAGCGTTGGCGTGATCAGCGCGATGTTGAGGCGTTGATTGTATCGCCCGTGCCATGTATTGATCAACGTCTTGCAGGTGTTGAGCTGGCGATTGAAATCCACTGGATACTCGGTGCATTTTTCAGCATCCCAGTGTGCATATGTCCGGGGATGCGGCGGACGTGTCGGGCCGATGGCGACGAGAGAGCGCGTGCCAACCTCCGCCACACCCGCGCAATGGGCTTCGCCATAAACCGGATCGTCAGTGCGCATGATCGTGTCGCCACCGCCCAACAATGAAACGCCAGCCGTAACGCCAAATTTTAGGCGCTCAAGCGCTGCAAGTTGCGCCTCTGCAAACCAGAATTCTGGCGTGGACGCGACAGTATAAGCCAATTCGCACGCACGATACCATTCATTCGAATCGCCTGCTGCCAATGTCTTGATCAGGCCATGGCCAGCATGTGCGTGGGCATCAATTATGCCTGGAATCACCGCCATACCACGTGCATCGATAATTTCTGGCGCATGATGTTGCGCCATGATATCCGCAGTCGCGCCAACGGCAATAATTTTATCGCGCTCAATGACGACAGCGCCGTCTTCGATCATGCGCCGTTTATCATCCATTGTGATGACAAATCCATGCGCGACAATGAGGTCAGCCATAAGGTTTACCTTTGCGAACGTTGCTGAATCTGGTCGATACGCGGGATCATGGCAATCAGATTTTGTGTATAGGAATTCTGCGGCGCATCAAAAACCTTATCGACATCGCCCATTTCGACAATATGTCCGGACTTCATAACAGCAACGCGATCACACATCTGACGGATAACAGCGAGATCATGGCTAACGAAAAGCATAGCAAGACCGGTCTGGTCACGTAGATCTTTCAGCAAATTCAGAATTTGCGCTTGCACTGAAACGTCGAGAGACGAAGTCGGCTCGTCGCAAATAAGCAGTTGGGGGCGTGGCCCAAGCGCCCGCGCGATTGAAATTCGCTGGCGTTGGCCGCCTGAGAACGCGAAGGCGTAACGTTGCGCCGCTTCTTTCGGCAAACCAACAGCCGCAAGCAGCGCTTGCGTTTCAATCATCGCTGTTTTCTCGTCTGCCGCGATACGGTGATGTACCAACGGCTCGGCGATCATGCGGCCAATGCGCAGGCGTGGATTGAGAGATGAATAGGGGTCTTGAAAAACCATTTGCAACGCGCGCCCGACATCGACAGGACGTCTCGAGTCACGGCCGGCGATGGGTACATCTTGCAATGTAACAGTGCCACTCGTTGGTCTGACAAGACCAGCTATGACATTTGCAGTGGTTGTCTTACCGCAACCGGACTCTCCTACGAGACCAAGCACTTCACCATCATTAATGGTGAAAGATACATCATCGACAGCGCGGAACGATGTTTTGCGACCGAACATGCCGCTACTGCCATACTCCACCACGAGATGGTTGACGCTGAGCAATGGGCCGTTTGTGACTGCGTGTGATGCGCGATAGCCGGCCGCAATTTTCTCGCGTGCGGCAAGCGCTGTGTCGTCCCCTTGCGAAAGAAGCGCAAAGCGCTTCACCTTCTGATCAAGACGCGGCACGGCAGCAAGCAACTGCTGTGAGTACGCAGCTTTTGGCGATGTGAGAACCTCTCGCACCGGCCCTTGTTCAACGGCCCTGCCTTGGTGCATCACCGTCACGCTATCAGCGATTTGCGCAACGACTCCCATATTGTGCGTCACCAGCATGACACCGAGGCCGCGCTCATCCGCCAGATTGCGGATGATGGTCAGAATTTGGCCCTGCACCGACACATCGAGTGCCGTTGTCGGCTCGTCGGCAATCAGAAGTTTTGGCTCGCAAGACAGGGCAGCGGCAATCACAATGCGTTGACGCTGTCCGCCAGACAGTTGGTGCGGGTAGGCGCGTAGCCTGCGTTCCGGTTCTGGAATTCCGACAGTCTTCAGAAGGGCAAGGGATCGTGCGCGCGCTTCCGCAGCATCGATGCCGAGATGATGGCGCATCGCCTCGCCCAACTGGCTTTCAATGGTGAAGAGTGGATTCAGGCTCGTCATCGGGTCCTGAAAAATGACGCCGATGTCCCGGCCAAGCTGCGCCCCGTCTTTCGCCCCGAGAATTTTCCCGC
>JBOFFO010000288.1:0-1761 GCA_051648665.1 Beijerinckiaceae bacterium
TCAAGCGTCTCGGCAAACATCTCTGTCGCCGCACCGATAAGATAGACCTTTCTGACATGCGAAAAGCAGGGCTGCAGCGGTTCAATGCCGCCATCCTTCGCCTTGCCGCCGGCAATCCAGTAAATATCCGACGGAAAGGCGTTCAGCGCCTTCTCTGTCGAATCCGCGTTCGTCGCCTTGGAATCATTGACGAACAGCACGCGGCCGTTGCGGCCAACCATTTCCATGCGATGGGCAAGGCCGGGAAAGCTGCGGAAGGCCTGTGCAATGGCTGGCAATGCGCAGCCGGTCGCCATGCAGGCTGCAAGCGCCGCTGCTGCATTCTGTCCGTTGTGCGCCCCGCGCAGTGAATCAATCCCAAGCAACGATGCAAGCTGCTCACCATTCCGATGGTGACGATGGATATGACCCTCATGCCACACATAATCGGCATCGCCCACAACCGAAACTGTGCTGCGTATTTTAGTTGCAAGCAGATCGGCAGAGCGCCTGCCCCATTCATCGTCAATGCCGACGACTGCCTGACGCGACTGCGCAACAAGGCGATGCTTGATCGCCCAATAATCTTCAATCGCACCGTGCCGGTCCAGATGGTCAGGCGTAAGATTGAGAAAAACACCGACATCCGGTTGCAAACCCGGCGCCAGATCAATCTGAAATGACGAGCATTCCACCACATGTACGCGGTTTTTGGCCGGAGGCGCCAACGAAAGAATGGCGGCACCAATATTGCCGCCCATCTGTACATCGCGGCCACAGGCGCGTTGAATGTGCGCGACCAACGCTGTGGTTGTTGATTTTCCGTTGGTGCCGGTGATCGCAATAAAAGGCGCATCGGGTGCGATGGCGCCACGTTCGCGGCAAAACAGTTCGATGTCGCCGATCACTTCGACGCCATGCGCGTGCGCCAATGCAACAGCCGGATGCGTAAAGGGCTGGCCATCGCGATGGGTCAGAGGAATCCCCGGCGCAAGAACAAGCGAATGCAGCGACGGCCAGGGAAAATCCGCAACAGCAGTGACGACGATACCGTCCGCGCCAGCACGCTCGCGCTGGGACGGCGTATCATCCCAAGCCACCACATGAGCACCACCCGCCAAAAGCGCATGCGCCGTGGCGAGCCCAGAGCCGCCGAGCCCGACCACCGCTACTGTTTGTCCTTTCGCATGCGTGAGTGGCGTCATGCGATCACCGCAACTTCAGCGTAGAGAGCGCAAGAAGCGCAAGAATGACCGAGATAATCCAGAAGCGGATGACAACCTGCGGTTCGGTCCAGCCCTTTTTTTCGAAATGGTGATGGATCGGAGCCATCAAAAACACGCGCTTGCCAGTGCGCTTGAAAACAAAAACCTGAATGATGACCGACAGCGCCTCGACCACAAAAAGCCCGCCGACAATCGCCAGCACCACCTCATGCTTCGTTGCAACTGCAATAGCGCCCAGCATGCCGCCCAGCGCCAGCGAGCCGGTATCGCCCATAAAAACCTGCGCCGGAGGCGCATTGAACCACAGAAAACCCAACCCCGCACCAATCAGCGCTCCGCATAACACCGCCAATTCGCCCGTGCCCGGCACATGCAGAATCTGCAGATAATTGGCAAACAGCGCATTGCCAGCGAGATAGGCAATAAAGCCAAACGTCGCAGCCGAAATCATCACCGGCACAATGGCCAAACCATCGAGGCCATCGGTGAGATTCACAGCGTTGCCAGCGGCAACAATCACGAACGCGCCGAAAATAACGAAAAACCAGCCGAGATC
>JBOFFO010000289.1:0-1779 GCA_051648665.1 Beijerinckiaceae bacterium
GGCAACGAGGTTGAAAGGCCGTTGGGATAGACGCTACGGTCTGCAAGACCTTCCGGTTCTAAAAAGATTTGATGGCCATCGCGATCGCCAAAGCGCACGATCTTGTCTTCGATCGAGGGGCAATAGCGCGGCCCGCTTCCTTCAATCGCGCCACTATAAACCGCAGACCGATGCAGATTCTCACGGATCAACCGATGCGTGGCAGGCGTGGTGCGCGTCACACCACACGAAATCTGAGGCTGTATCGCAGGGCATGAGAGCATTGAAAAAAGCTCAGGTGCGTCATCCCCCGGTTGCAGCTCTACACCCGCCCAATCAATGGTCGTTCCATCCAGCCGCGCCGGAGTGCCCGTTTTAAGCCGCCCCAGCGTGAAATGATGCCGCGCCAAGGTTTCCGACAGGCCGGTCGCTGGGGCTTCTCCAACCCGCCCGGCAGGTATGCGTTCATCGCCGATATGGATAAGACCGCGCAGAAAGGTGCCCGTCGTAATCACGACGGCGCCCGCTCCGATGGTACGTCCGTCACGCAGCACAATGCCAGCGATACGGCCATTCTCAATCATCAGATCGTGCGCTTCGCCTTCGACCACAACAAGGTCGGCTTGTGCCTGAATAGCCGCTTGCATAGCCTGGCGGTAGATTTGCCGATCCGCCTGACAGCGCGGGCCGCGCACTGCAGGACCCTTGCGCCGGTTAAGAACACGAAACTGGATACCGGCCTGATCCGCGACGCGCCCCATCAAGCCGTCCAGTGCATCAATCTCGCGGACCAGGTGTCCCTTCCCAAGGCCGCCGATGGCCGGGTTGCACGACATTTCACCAATCGTTGCGAAGCGATGGGTCACCAATGCCGTCCGGGCGCCCATGCGCGCAGATGCAGACGCCGCTTCACAGCCGGCATGACCACCGCCAATAACGATGACGTCGAACTTCAGTGCTCCGCTCAGGCTCAACTGGTCCCGGCTCCCGTTATCCAGATTGTTTCACGTGAAACATGCCTAGCATCTATTTCCCGATGCAGAAACCGGCAAACAG
The DNA here is from genome assembly GCA_051648665.1 of Beijerinckiaceae bacterium. GTDB lineage: Bacteria > Pseudomonadota > Alphaproteobacteria > Rhizobiales > Beijerinckiaceae > Terrirubrum. The sequence continues at coordinate 1,036 of JBOFFO010000289.1, forward strand.
CGCATCGAGCACTTGCTCGACATCGACATGACCCACAACTCTTCCCAGCGAACGCAGGGCAAGACGAATATCTTCCGCCACCAATTCATCGTGCTTGCGCATCGCAAATTGCGACAGTGCCGAGCGAAGATGGGACTCGACTGAAGCCAGCGCATCCCTATGGCGACTGCGCGTGATCAGGGCGTTCTCAGCGCCCAGTGCGGCCTGGGCGTGTTCCGTCAGCACCGCTCTCAAGGCATCCAGTCCGAACCCGTTCATCGCCGAGACGTTAACTGTTCCTTCACCATGTTTCGGAGGCGAATCGCTTGCCAGATCACACTTTGTCCGAACCACAACGGTAGGGCGCCGCTGCGGGAAATATTGTTCAGACTCAGAACCATAGGGTTGAAGCCACAGGACCAGATCCGCGTTCTCGATGGAGCGCCGCGCACGATAAATGCCCTCCGCTTCGACTGGATCGGATGAGTCACGAATCCCTGCAGTGTCAATCAAGGTTACCGGCATGCCATCGAGATCGAGATGAACTTCGATGAGGTCGCGCGTCGTGCCGGGAATCGCCGAGACAATCGCCACATCGCGGCGGGCCATCGCATTCATCAGCGTGGATTTTCCGGCATTGGGTTCACCGGCAATCACGACAATGAAACCCTCACGCAGCCGCTCTCCGGACATCTCTCGCAGGACACCTGCAATGTCATCCGCGACGGCCTTCACCACAGTCATGGCCTTGTCCAGGGCCGCCGG
>JBOFFO010000290.1:0-3060 GCA_051648665.1 Beijerinckiaceae bacterium
GTCAGTCCGGATACTGAATTTCGTCCGCAAGCGAGCCCAGCTCAAGCTGTCAAGGAAATGTTTGCCCGCCGTGGTCGCGGCCGGGATGATGGTCCCGACCATGATGCTAACGATGACCATGGCGAGCATGGTCCGAACCATACCTGGAAGAAAGACAACACGAGCGATCAGGTCGCCCGCCGTGGTCGCGGCCGGGATGATGGTCCCGACCATGATGCTGACGATGACCATGGCGAGCATGGTCCGAACCATACCTGGAAGAAAGACAACACGAGCGATCAGGTCGCACGCCGTGGTCGCGGCCGCGACGATGGTCCCGACCATGATGCCGCTGATGACCATGGCGAGCATGGTCCGAACCATGCGTCCATACTGACCAAATCTCCCCTGATTATTCTTGCGCGGGGTGGTGGCGGCGGCAACAGCGGCAGCGGCGGTGGCGGCGGTGGCGGCGGTGGCGGCAGTGACAGCGGGGGCCGTGGCTCTGACAGTGGCGGGCGTGGTGCCGATAGCGGCGGACGGGGCGCTGACAGCGGTGGGCGCGGTGTGCATGCGGACGGTCACATCAGCGGCGGCGGGCGCGCGTCTGGCGGACGAACCGGCCGAGGCGGCCTCGATGACGGGCCCAACCATCGCTGAAGTGTTCAGCTTTTGATGGCTTCAGGCGGCGGGATTCATCCCGCCGTTTTTTTAGGCATAGAATCGCGAAATGCGTGCCGGTTCGCGTTCAGGCTGCGAGAATGGCGCCGGAAGGGCTTGGTCAAATTAAATCCGAGCCACGGCCTGAGCTCTGGCCAATTGGGAATTTACCTAAAACGCCGCTTCAAGCATGCGGGCGTAATCTGCTTCTGTAGCCAAGCGCGCATTGGTGGCGTGTGTATGATCAAGCATCGCTGCTTTCGCAATCGCGGGCAGCACCTGACGCGGAACGCCCATTTCTGATAGTGTTTTTGGCATGCCGATCCGCGCATTGAACTGTGCGATGAAGGCAGGCACATCGGCATCTGCACCAATCCCCATCGCGCGCCGCAGCGGTCCGAATTTTGCCCGCGCCGCCGCATCCTCCTGATTGAAGCGCAGCACATGCGGCAGCAGCACCGCATTGAGCGTGCCGTGATGCAACTTGAACTCGCGCAACGCGCCGAGCGGATGGGCGAGCGCATGCACGCCGCCAAGACCCTTCTGGAAGGCCATCGCGCCCATCATCGCTGCAATCATCATTTCGCGTCGTGCCTCGCGGTCCTGCCCGTTGGCGACAGCACGCGGCAAGGCATGAATGGCCCGTTCCAGACCATCGATTGCGATGGCGCCTGCGACAGGATTATCAACCGGTGAGATAAAACACTCGATGCAGTGGGTGACGGCGTCCATGCCGGTGGCGGCGGTCATCGCTGGCGGCAATCCCAGCGTTAATTCTGGATCGATGACGGCGCGCTTCGGCAACAGGTGCGGCGAGAGCGCCGCAAGCTTGCGCCCGTCGCGGAATGTGAACACCGCGCCGCGGCCAACTTCACTGCCTGTGCCGGCGGTCGTTGGTATGGCGATGACTGGCGCGGTCGCCGCAGTGATTTTTGGCGTGCCGCCGAGCACCGCCGCATATTCCGGCAGCGTGCCGCCATGCGCGACGAGGATGGCGACGCCCTTTGCCAGATCCATCGGCGAGCCGCCGCCAACCGCGATCAGGCCATCACACCCGTGCTGTTTGTAGATTGCGGCGGCATCCTCCACGGCTTCTTCCGTCGGATTGGTTGGCACATCATCGAAAATTGCATGTGGCATGGCGTCCGGCATGGCGCCGATCACGCGCTGCGTCAGCCCGGCAGCGGTCACACCCTTGTCCGCCACAATGAGCGGCTTGCGGATGTGCGTCGCCGCTAAATCTTCCGGCAGTCCGCCCAGCGCGCCGAAATCGAGCCGGATGGTGGTGAGATAGTTGATCAGGGCCATGATGTTTCCTCAGCCTCATGTATTTTTCGCCAGTATTTTTGGCATGTCATAATGCTGACGTATATGCGCTTTTATCGGAGCCGTTACGCGATGGAAGCGCTGGTTGCTTGCCAGTGCCTCTGTTACGGAAACACGGATTCGCAGGATGCGGCTTAAGAGCCGCATGTCAGCCAATCCCGATTGCCGGTTTTTCAGGCATCTTTCGCCCCAGTGGCGTCTTTTGGAGGAATGAATGCAACGTCGTGATTTTGTGAAGGTGGCTGCCGCTGGCGCCGCCGCAAGCGCAGTGGCCATGCCGGCTGTCGCCCAGTCGATGCCGGAAGTGAAATGGCGCATGACGTCCAGCTTCCCGAAATCGCTCGATACGATCTATGGCGCAGCGGAAGTTGTGTCGAAGATGGTGTCGGAATTGACCGACGGCAAATTCCAGATTCAGGTTTTCGCGGCGGGTGAAATCGTTCCCGGCCTGCAGGCGCTTGATGCGGTGTCGAATGGCACCGTCGAATCCTGCCATACCGTTTCCTATTACTATGTCGGCAAGGACCCGACCTTCGCCGTTGCCGCATCCGTGCCATTCGGCCTGAATGCCCGCCAGCAGAATGCCTGGCTCTATCAAGGCGGCGGCAATGAGCTGTTCAACGAGTTTTACAAGAAACACAATGCGGTCGGGTTTCCGTGCGGCAATACCGGTGCCCAGATGGGCGGCTGGTTCCGCAAGGAGATCAAGAACGTGGCCGACGTGCAGGGCTTGAAAATGCGCATAGGCGGCATTGCTGGCCAGGTGTTGCAGAAGCTCGGCGCGGTGCCGCAGCAGATCGCTGGTGGCGACATCTACCCGGCGTTGGAAAAGGGCACCATCGACGGCGCCGAGTGGGTCGGCCCCTACGACGACGAGAAGCTTGGCTTCAACAAGGTTGCGCCGTTCTATTATTATCCGGGCTGGTGGGAAGGCGGGCCGACGGTCCATGCCTTCGCCAACATGGCCAAGTTCAATGAGCTGCCGAAGCACTATCAGGCGGCGTTCACGGCGGCGACCACCTACGCCAACACCATCATGCAGGCGAAGTATGACCAGCTGAACACCCCGGCGCTGAAGCGTCTGGTGGCCGCCGG
>JBOFFO010000291.1:0-9580 GCA_051648665.1 Beijerinckiaceae bacterium
ACGAGGCGCAGATGGGAGGTGATGAGTTGCTGGGCAGCATCCGGGTCCTCATGCTCGCGCCAACGTTTGGCAAGCATGTACTCTTGCTGCGGCTCCAGCACCGGAAACTTCCGGATTTCATTGAGATAACGGGCAAGGCCGCCATCGGCGACCATCAACGGCATATGGGCCATCAATCTCTCCTCTTGGGCCCCCGGAATGGCAGACCCTGGGACGGCAGCACGAAGCCTGCCATCCGATACCCCTGAATCATGCGGAAAACAAAGGCCGAAACGTGGCAGGGTCAACGCACGGTCTGGTGAGGCGGGGAACGCCGTCCCGTGACATGGGCAGGCCAAACCCTAGGCAAGTTGCAGGCGGGCAGGCCCGGCTGTAAGCGGCGACAGGGTTTTTGTGGATTGCAACTGCCAGAGAAAGGCGTGTCATGCTGGGATTGTTCCGGAGCGGGGCGAAAATTCCGTTGCTCAAGCCTTTCCCGCACCCGATGGCCGGTCTGCCGGACGGCTGGTTGAACGAGACCGAGGCCGCCGTTCTCTACAATGCTGTGGCTCTGACCGAGGGGCCGGTGCTGGAAATGGGCAGCTGGATCGGCCGGTCCACCTGCGCGATGGCGCAGGCCATCCGTGATGGAGCGAAGGACCGGCCGTTCGACGTGCTCGATTTCGGCATCGCCGGCGATGCGGAATGGCGGCGGCGTTTCAATGTCGATCCGGCGACCATGCCGGATGGCGACCGCATTTTGAAGGTCATCCGCGCTCACGGCGGCACCTGCGGCAGCCTCAAGCAGAATCTGGTCGATCGCGGGCTTGAAGCCTATGTACGGTCGCTGTTTTTCGGCGATGCCGACCACTTCATCAGCCGTGGTGATTATGCCGTCGTGTTTTGCGACGCGACCCATGACCGGGCCGAGATCGACCGCAGCATTCCCATCGTCAAGCGCCATCTTGCGGCGGAGGACTTCCTATTAATTTGTGACGACATCATCCGCGAGGAAGATGCGGCGCTGATTGCTGATATGGTAGGCGCACAGGCCCGCTGGATGAGCCGGCCGTTCGACAAAAAGTCCAAATTCTTGGCCTGTGCCAAGGGCCGGTATACGGCGCTGCTCAGCGCTGGATCATAGGGGCAAGCGGTGGTCCCAATGCGTCCATGAGGGCCGCCATGTCGGCAGGTGGATCGCTTTCAAACACCATCGTTTCGCCGGTGACAGGATGCTCGAAGCCCAGCAGCTCCGCATGCAGGGCCTGGCGGTTGAGCGCCGCGAGAGCAGCCTGCGCTGTACCTGAGAGTTTCGCCACTTTGGTGCGGAAGCCCGACCCATATACTGCATCCCCCAGCAAGGGGTGGCCGATATGGGCCATGTGAACACGGATCTGGTGGGTGCGCCCGGTTTCCAGCGTGCAGGCCACAAGGCTGACGAAGGGTTTCCCGGCGGCGTCGCCATACAGCGCCAGCCGCTCCACATGGGTGATCGCTTCGCGGCCCCGGTCGCGGCGCACCACGGCGATTTTCTCGCGGTCATGGGTGTGCCGGTCGAGATTCGCCTCGATGGTGGTGCGGATCGGCGCCTCGCCCCAGACGAGCGCGACATAGCGCCGTTCCAGCGGGCCGGTGCGTCCGTGATCGGCGAATTGCGCCGCGAGCTTGCGGTGGGCGCGGTCGGTCTTGGCCACGACCATCAGACCAGATGTGTCCTTGTCGAGCCGGTGGACGATGCCCGGCCGCGCCACCCCGCCAATGCCGGACAGGCTTGCACCGCAATGATGCAGCAGCGCATTGACCAGCGTGCCTGAGCCATGCCCAGCAGCGGGATGGACAACCAGACCGGCAGGCTTGTCGATGACGATGAGCGCATCATCCTCATGGACGATGGCAAGCGGAATAGCTTCTGGCAGCGGTTTTGCCTCAACCGGCGGAGGCAGTGTGAGGTAAAGGGACTGGCCCCCGGCCAGCTTGACGCCGCCATCGGTAAGCACTGCGCCATTGCGCATCAGGTTGCCGGCAGCGATCAGGGACTGGATGCGCGCCCGGGACAGGTCAGGATGAGTTGGGGTGAGAGCGCCGGCCAGCCATTTGTCGAGCCGTTGTCCGGCAGCCTCGGCAGGGACCTCGACAGTGACGAGGTCCGACCCGTCATCGGCCGCACTGACGCCCGGTTGAGCGTCTGCTGCTGGCAGATCCTTGACTGTCTTGTCCTTGGCATCAGGGCGGCGCGGCATGGATGACTCAAAAATGGGGCAGGGCCGTTGCAGCCCGCTGCAAGCGCCGCTACATGGGGGACGCTGCCGGCGCAAGCGCCGCTGCGGCCCGCGCTCCCTTCGTCTAGCGGTCCAGGACGTCGCCCTCTCACGGCGAAAACAGGGGTTCGAGTCCCCTAGGGAGCGCCATTCCTACCGCACCAGAAAGATCGCCTCGATTTCGACCGCCATGCGGTTGGGCAGCGAGCCCATGCCGACGGCCGAACGCGCATGCCGCCCGGCTTCGCCCAGAACTTCGACGAACAAGTCGGAGCAGCCATTGATGACCTTGGGATGGTCGCCAAAATCCGGTTCGGCATTGACCATGCCCAGCAGCTTGATCGTCGCCTCGATGCGCGACAATTCGCCCAGCGCCGCTTTCGCCGTGGCGAGCAGTTGCAGGCCCGTGCGGCGGGCTTCCTGATAGGCATCCTCGATCGACATATCGCGGCCCAGCCGCCCGGCGCGGTAGGTGCCATCCGGCTGCTTTGGGCCCTGCCCGGAGAGATAGAGCAGATTGCCGGCAAAGCGGTAGGGCACATAATTCGCGACCGGCACGGGCACCGGCGGCAAAGTCAGTCCGAGTTGGGCAAGGCGGTCTTCAGGCGTCATGACGGAAGGCATGGCAGGCTCCAGTGGCGATAGGGCAGGCAATCACACCCGCGCCCGCCCGCCAAGCATTTCCGAGAGGCGCCTGCCCGCAGGGCCGTCACGCCCCCGGTGCGGTGGCATTCGGAAAGAACAGCGGTTCACCGTTGATTTTATAATCGGCAATCGCCTTTTGACCGTCCGGGCTGACCAGCCAGTCAATGAAGGCCTGTCCGTCATTCTTTTTCACATGCACATGCTTCGCCGGATTCACGAGGATGACGCCGTACTGGTTGAACAGCCGCTTGTCGCCCTCAGTGACAATCTGCAGATCGCCGCGGTTCTTGAAATTGAGCCAGGTCGCGCGGTCGGAGAGCACATAGGCGTTCATGCCGGATGCCGTATTCAGTGCCGCACCCATGCCCTGGCCGATGTCACGATACCACGGGCCTTTCGCCTTCTCGATATCGATCCCGGCCACTTTCCAGAGGTTGAGTTCGGCGCTGTGCGTGCCGGATTTGTCGCCGCGCGAGACAAAGGGCGCCTGCGTCTCCGCAATCGCTTTCAGCGCCGCGGCTATATCGCTCTTGCCCGCAATGCCCGCCGGGTCAGCCTTCGGACCGATCAGCACGAAGTCATTATACATCACGGCCTTGCGCTCGACGCCAAAACCGTCCTCGACAAACTTCACCTCCTGCGCGCGGGCATGGACGAACACCACATCCGCGTCGCCGCGCCGTCCGGTATCCAGTGCTTGACCCGTGCCTTGCGAGACGACGCGCACGGCAATGCCGGTCTTGGCCAGAAACAGCGGCAGCAGATGGTTGAACAGGCCGGAATCCGTGGTGGACGTGGTGGAGGAAACGGTGATGAACCGGTCCGCCGCCTGCGGCGCTACTGGCGGGGGCATCGGCGGGGCCGGGGCAGGCGCGGTCTGCACGGCCTGGGCGAAGGCGGCGCTGGTCATCGCCAGCGTCAGGACGAGGCTTGGCAACAGGCGGCGTGAGAAGACGGTGTAGCGCAAGGATAGGCTCCAGCAGCAGGGCAAGAAGGCTGAAAGTTAGACCAGTTTCTTGTGATTTCCAGCATGAATTGTTAGAACTAAAGAAATCTGGAAATTGCGCATGAATATGCATTCAAACGCCTATCTGACCACTGATGAGGCAGCGGATTATCTCCGCATCAAGGAGCGCAAACTCTATGAGCTGGTGGCAAACGGTGACATTCCCTGCAGCAAGGTGACAGGAAAGTGGCTGTTTCCGCGCACCGCGCTGGACCGTTGGGTCGAGGCCGGGCTGGCGTGTCCGCCCGGACTGGCACAGGTTTCCCCGCCCGCCATTATCGGCGGAAGCAATGATCCCCTGCTCGAATGGGCGGCGCGCCGCTCCGGCTCTGGCCTCGCGCTACTGTCGGAAGGGTCCGAGGCGGGCCTGATGCGTCTGGCGCGTGACGAGGTGATGCTGGCCGCCATTCACATGCACGGCGGCGGCGACAATGACGAGCGCGCCAACATCGAAGCGGTGCGCGGCCATGCCGCATTGCATGATGTGGTGCTGATCCATTTGTTCCGGCGGGAGCAGGGCCTGCTTGTCGCGCCGGGCAATCCGCTGGCCTTGCGCGATCTGAACCATGCGCGCGCGGCAAAGGCCCGGTTTGGTTTGCGCCAGAAGGGCGCAGGCGCGCAGTTGCTGCTGGAGAGGCTGTTAAGTCGCATCGGCGGTGCGCCAGCCGATCTTGTGTCCGCGCTCAATCCGTTCGCCACCGGGCAGGATCTGGCGCTGGCGATCCGCAACAGCGACGTCGATTGCGGCGTTGCGACGCGCGCGGTGGCGGCAACGCATGGCCTCGATTTCCTGTCGCTGGTGTGGGAGAGCTTTGACCTTGCCCTGCGCCGCAGGGCCTATTTCGGCAAGGAAGTGCAGGCGTTCATGGCGTTTACGCGCAGCGAGGAATTTGTCCGGCAGGCAACCCATTTCAGCGGCTATGATCTGGCGGCCACAGGTACGGTGCGCCTGAACCGATGAGCCGCGCTACAATGCTGCAACCGCTTCATGAATTTCTCGCAGCACTCGATGCCGCGATGCCGCCGGCGCGCCATTCTGTTACGCCGGCAGCGGCGGCAATCGGGCATGTGCTCGCGGCGGATGTTGTCGCGCCGCTTGCTCTGCCGCGCAGCCATGTCGCACTTGAATCCGGCTTCGCGGTTGCCTCGCGTGGGACCATCGGCGCATCGGTACATGCACCGGTGGTGCTGGCGCACGCTCCCGTGCATGTCGCAATCGGCGATCCGCTGCCAATGTATTGCGATGCGGTTTGCGATCTCGCGATCCTTGAGAATGATGGCCGTTTGGCACAGGTGATGGAGCAGGTTGCGCCCGGTCAGGGCGTGCGGTTTGCCGGGCACGACCTTGCGGCCGGCGAAACAGTGGCGCGGCGCGGCGAGATTTTTAGCTGCGCGCACGCGCTCGCGTGTGCGCAAGCCGAAATAGCCAGCGTTGAAACAGTCGCATGGCCGATTGTGGTTGCGCCGCATGATGATCCGTCCCGCGCGTGGCTTGTGAATTTTTTGAACCACATCGGCGGTGTCGCTGTGGAACGATCCGCTCCGGCTGCACTGAATATACAATGGAGCGCCGATGTCACACACGCCGTGGCGTTGTCGCCCGGCGGAACCCTGCGTCTGACGAACGAAACAACGCTGACCCTTCCGCACCGTTTTGATGCAGTGGCGGGCGTTTTATTCGCGGTGCTTTTGCCGCATATCGCTGCGCGCTCCGGCCGGCGTATCGCTCTGCATCCGCACCGCCTCCTGCGTAAAATCGCCTCGCCCATCGGCTTGAGCGAGGTTGTCCTGCTCGCCACCAGCGATGATGGCATAACTCCACTTTGCGTGGGTGACATTACTCTTGAAGCCCTGTTGCGCGCCGATGCGTTCGCGATCATTCCTTCGGATTTTGAAGGATTTCCTGCAGGCACAGTCCTGCCGGTCACGCCGCTGGCGCGCCCGCTGATTCCGGATATTGCACAATGACAGCGCCTCACCCGCACGCCGCCATTCATCAGGATCAGTTTCTGAAAGTGATGAGCCGGGAGGATGCCATCGCCACCTTTGAGGTGGCGCTCAAGCCGCACCCGCTGAGCGCTGAGAATGTGGCGATTGAAAATATCGCAGGCCGTGTTCTTGCCGCCGATATTGCAGCGCCTGTTGATACGCCTCCCTTCGACCGTTCCGTGGTCGATGGCTTTGCCCTGCGCGCCGATGATGTGATGGCTGCCTCTTCCGCCCGCCCCGTGCGTCTTTTGTTGAACAGGGAAATGATTGCGGCAGGCGTTGCGCCAGCGATCGAAGTGGCCACAGGCACAGCCACGCCGATTGCGACGGGCGGACCAGTGCCGCGCGGCGCTGATGCCGTGATCATGATCGAACAGACCGATGGCGATGGCGACGGCGCGATTGTTGTCACCCGTCCGGTCTCTCCCGGACAGAACATTGCATTTGCCGGATCGGATATTGCACGCGGGCAAACCCTGTTGCGCCGTGGCGTTGTAATCGGTGCGCGCGAAATTGGCATGCTTGCCGCTGTCGGGCTTGGCCACGCATCGGTGTGGCGCAAACCGCGCGTCGCCGTGATTTCCACCGGCGATGAACTGGTGCAGCCCGGCGGCGCACTTGCGCCGGCGCAAATCTATGACTCGAATGGGCCGATTGTAGCGGCGGCGCTGGAGGAAAATGGCTGCATCGCTGTGCGCTTTGGCGCAATCCGCGATGAGCCGGAGGCGTTGCGCGCCGCTCTGCGGCACGCGCATGCCCAGTGTGACGCCATTGTTTTGTCCGGCGGCACGTCGAAAGGCGCAGGTGATCTTACCCATCAACTCATCGGTGACCTCGGCGCACCGGGCATTGTCGTTCATGGTGTGGCGCTGAAACCCGGCAAGCCGCTGTGTCTCGCAGTGTGCGACGGCAAGCCGGTGATCGCACTGCCCGGTTTTCCGACGTCGGCGATGTTTACGTTTCACGACATCGTTGCGCCATTTCTGCGCCGCATGGCCGGCCTGCCGCCGCGCGAGGAGCGGCAGATTGAAGCGACCATTCCGGCACGCATCGCCTCGGAACTGGGCCGCACCGAATTTGTCATGGTGGCGCTGAGCGAAAATGCCGATGGCCTGACCGCGCACACCATTGGCAAGGGGTCTGGATCTGTGACAGCTTTTTCGCAGGCTGACGGCTTTATCGCCATTGATGCGCTGAGTGACGCGCTGCCGTCAGGGGCTGTGCAGCGAGTGCGTCTGTTCACGCCGCATGTGCGCATTCCTGATCTCGTCATCATGGGCAGCCATTGCGTTGGTCTCGATGCGGTGGCGGCGCATTTGCATGAGGCGGGAATTTCCAGCCGCATTCTCGCGCTCGGCAGCCTCGGAGGATTGCAGGCCCTTAAACGCGGCGAGTGCGATGTCGCGCCGATCCATCTCCTCGATCCGGAAACAGGCCAATATAATCAGCCGTTCCTGTCGGAAAGCATGCGCCTTATAGCCGGGTGGCGACGGATGCAGGGTCTTGTTTTCCGCAACAATGATCAGCGCTTTGCCGGAAAATCGCTGGCCGAAGCCGTGGCCGCCGCGCTCGCCGATGCCAGTTGCATCATGGTCAATCGCAATCAGGGTGCCGGCACGCGCACGCTGATCGATGGTTTACTAGGCGGACAAAAGCCCGCCGGATACTGGAACCAGCCACGCTCCCATCACGCGGTTGCCGCCAGCGTGGCACAGGGCCGGGCCGATTGGGGGCTAGCGATCAAACCCGTGGCTGACCATTTCGGTCTTGGGTTCATCCCCGTTGCAGATGAACATTATGATCTGGCTGTCGCGACCATGCCGCGCCATCCCCTGCACATCACTGCATTGGAGCAGGCGGTGCAGAAGAGCGGTGCGGCCCTGCGCGTGCTCGGCTTCTCACCAGCATGATCCTGATGTGCGGGTTTACTTCACGAGCTTCAACTTGCGCAGCAATGCCATCATTTTCTTTTCAGAAGCCGTCATGCCATTCCCGAAAGCCTGCACGGGCATGGTGACATCGTTCGCGGGCGCGTCGGGCGATAAGCCGTCCTTCTGTGCCGCGACCTGACGGACATTCCCGGATTTGTCGATGACCACCTTTTGATCGTGATATTTTTCCAGCCCCTTGCGGTGCGCGACATTGAGGATGGTCGCATCCGGCAATTCTTCTGTCAGCAGTTCAAACATCTGCGCCTGGCTGGCGTCATCGAGCGCTGACGTGGCCTCGTCCAGAACGATAATGTCAGGCCGTTGCAGCAAGAGCCGACCAAAGGCAAGGCGTTGGCGTTCGCCCCCGGAGAGGACCTTGTCCCACTCCTCTGAAGTGTCCAGCCTCTCCGCCAGTTGCGGTAATCCGATTTTCTGGAGAACAGCAGCCGCGTCTGCATCGCTGATGCTTGCCGCCGGTTCGGGATAAGTCAGTGCATCTTTCAATGGGCCGAGCGGAATATAAGGCTTTTGCGGCACAAAGGTGACGTTAGCCGCTTCGGGCAAATGAATATCGCCCGCGCCCCATTTCCAGAATCCGGCCAGCGCGCGCAACAGCGTGCTCTTGCCAGACCCCGACCGCCCCTCAATCATCACCTTCTGCCCCTGCCGAATGCGCAGATTGACGCCCTTTACAAGCGCGCCGCCATCGCTGCGCCGCAGGGTGACATTGGAAAGCTCAATGGCAGGGCGCTTGCCTTCATTGACCGCGATGGAGGCATGCTTCGGATCGTTGGCGGCTTCATCGAGTGCAGCCAGCGCAATGCGCATTTCCTCGACACGCACAGCCGATGCGCGCACTTCAGCCAGACGGATGAAATTATCGGCCAGCCATGTCAACGCACCCAGAACAGCGACGAAGGCGGCAACCACCTGCATCACCGCGCCAAGTGTCATGTCGCCATTCAGGTATTTCGGAGCGGCCAGCAACGCCGGAACAATGCCAGCCAGAAATGTATGGGCATTCAACACCCATTGCAGATTGCTCTGCGCCCGGATGACATGAAGCCAGTTGGCAGCCACCGCTGAGAGTTTTTCGCGGATGTTCGCCTGTTCTTTTTCGTCGCCTTGCAGGAATGCAATGCTTTCGGCATTCTCGCGGACGCGGATCATTTCATAGCGGAATTGCGCTTCCGATTCATTCTTGTCGGCAATACGCGACGTCAGCGGGCTGCCGATGATGATGGTTGCTGTGAGGATGATGCCCGCATAGATCAGCGCACCCAAGGCAAGATAGCCCGGAACAGTGATGCCGCCAATTGTGTAGGAGCCGCCAACGACCACCAGAATGCCGAGAAAGGCGATGGCGTTCGACGCAGACCAGCCAAGACCTGTGGCCAGTTCAACAACCGGTTCCGTGGCAAGCCGAATGTCTTCAGCGATACGATGCTCGGGATTGCCGAGTTTGTGTGCGGCGAGGCCGAGCCTGTAATAACGCTGCTCGCCCAGCCAGCGTGCAAGCATGTCTGCGGTCACAAATTCGCGCCAGCGCAGTTGCAGCGTCATGCGGGTGCGCATCGTCAATGCGGCCAGCGCGGCCCCTGCGATGATAATGGCGGGAAGAAGGTAAAGCGCCGACCACAATCCCGCTGCGCTGCGCTTTTCCAGCGCGTCGAAAAAGGCCCGGTTCCAATAGTTGAGCGCGAGATTGATGCCGAGGGTTGCCAGCATCAGTGCAATGACGGCAAAGGTCAAAATCCACGCGCGCCGCGCCG
>JBOFFO010000292.1:0-4235 GCA_051648665.1 Beijerinckiaceae bacterium
CCATCGCGATTGCGGTTGCGGCGACGGCGTTTCATGATGGCATGCGAGTCCGGCAGCAAGACCGGATGGGGAATGCGGGGGCAGGACATGGCCGTGACGCGCACGCAGGTTGGCATTATCGGCGCGGGACCCGCGGGGCTGCTGCTCTCGCACATGCTGCATTTGCAGGGCATTGCCTCGGTCGTCATCGAGAAGAACAGCCGCGCTTCCATCGAAGGCATCATCAAGGCGGGCGTGCTGGAACAGGGCACGATTGACCTGATGAACAGAATTGGCGCGGGTGAGCGCATGATGCGCGAGGGCATGCGCCATGAGGGGATTATCCTGCGCTTCGATGGGCGCGATGCGCGGATTGATTTTCCGGCGCTGACCGGCGGCAAATCGGTCATGGTCTATGCCCAGCATGATGTGAACAAGGATCTGATCCAGACCCGGCTCGATAGTGGCGCCGACATCCGGTTTGAATGCGCGGCGGAGTCAATCGACGAACTGCAGGGGTCAACGCCGCGCATCCGCTACCGCGACAAGGACGGGGCTGCGCATGAGATTGTCTGCGATGTGGTCGCTGGATGCGATGGCACGCAAGGCATCAGCCGCCGGGCGATTCCCGCCGATGATCTGAAGGTGTGGGAGCGGCACTACCCGTTTGGCTGGTTCGGCATTCTCTGCCGCGCGCCGCCATCCTCGCCGGAGTTGATTTACTCCATGCATCAGCGCGGTTTCGTGCTCGTCAGCACGCGCTCGCCCGAGGTGCAGCGGATGTATTTCCAGTGCAAGCCGACGGAAAAGACCGAGGATTGGTCCGATGACCGGATCTGGGCTGAATTCCGGGCGCGGTTGGCGACGCGGGACGGCTGGGCGCCCAAGGAGGGGCCGATTTTCAGCAAGACGGTGATCGGCATGCGCAGTCTCGTTACCGAGCCGATGCGGCACGGCAAGCTGTTCCTGGCCGGAGATTCCGCCCATGTGGTGCCGCCTACGGGCGCGAAGGGGTTAAACCTCGCCGCCAGCGATGCGGTGTATCTCGCCCGCGCGCTGACGGCTTATCTCAAAGACAATCGCACCGATCTGATCGACAGCTATTCGCAAACCGCACTGGCGCGGGTGTGGAAGGCGACGCGGTTTTCGTGGTGGATGACCTCGATGCTGCACACCTTCCACGACATGGATGATTTCCAGCTGCGGTTGCAGGTGGCGGAACTGGATTACCTCACCCAGTCGCGGGCGGCCTCCACGGCGCTGGCCGAAAATTATGTCGGGCTGCCGATGTAGCGCATCTGCGCGGTGGATGACGTCTTGGCGCGGTTGACAAGCCTGCCCGGCCTGAGGCGGGAGTAGCGCGCCGTTTCCATCCGTTCGAGTGCCCGCCCATGCGCGACCTTGTCATCGCCCCCTCGATCCTGTCCGCGAATTTCGCCGATCTCGGCGCAGAAACCCGCCGCGTAATGGAGGCGGGCGGGGACTGGGTGCATCTGGATGTGATGGACGGGCATTTCGTGCCCAACATCACCTTCGGCCCGCCGGTGATTGCGGCGCTGCGGCCCTACACGGACAAGGTGTTCGACTGTCATCTGATGATCGAACCGTGCGACCCCTATCTCGAAGCCTTCGCCAAGGCGGGGTGCGACATCATCACCGTGCATGCCGAGGCGACGAAGCATCTCGACCGTTCGCTGCAGGCGATCCGCGCGCTCGGCAAAAAGGCGGGCGTATCGCTCAATCCGCATACGCCCGAAAGCGTGATTGAATATGTGCTGGACCGGCTCGACCTCGTGCTGCTGATGACGGTCAATCCCGGCTTTGGCGGGCAAGCGTTTATTCCCTCGGTCGTCGAGAAGGTGCGGCGCGTGAAGGCGATGATCGGCGAACGGCCGATCGACATCGAGATCGATGGCGGGGTGACGCCGGAAACCGCGCCGCTGGTCGCCGCCGCCGGGGCCAATGCGCTCGTCGCCGGGTCCGCCGTATTCAAGGGCGGGGCGGCGCATTATGCCACGAATATCGCGGCTATCCGGGCTGCGGCACTCAAAACGCGCGGCTGAGCGCTTGCCGCTGCGGCGGGGGTTGGCGCAGGCGGTTTGCCGCGCCATCATGAGGGCATGACGGACTCACGCTCCTTCGGTGCAGCGCGCGATGCCCTGCGTTTCGTGTTTCGCGGCGCAGAGGTTTCGCTGCGGCATTTTCCGCCATCGCAAACGCTGCTGGACTGGCTGCGGCGGGAACAGCATGCGACCGGCGTGAAGGAAGGCTGCGCGGAAGGCGATTGCGGGGCCTGCACTGTGGTGCTGCATCGGCTCGTGGATGGCCGTGCGACCTATACACCCGTGAATGCCTGCATTCTGTTGCTGGGGCAGGTGGACGGGGCGGAAATTCTGACGGTCGAGGATTTGGCGGTGGCGGGCGCGCTGCATCCGGTGCAGCAGGCGCTGATTACGCATCATGGTTCCCAGTGCGGGTTCTGTACGCCGGGCATTGCCATGAGCTTGTTTGCGCTGCATGCGCGGGGCGATGCCGCGCCGACCCGTGCGGCGGTCAATGATGTCCTGGCGGGCAATCTGTGCCGCTGCACCGGATACCGGCCGATTATTGATGCCGCGATTGACGCCTGCGCGCAGACGGCATCGCCCGCGTTCGATGCGCAGCGCGTGGCGGCGCGCGCCATGCTTGCGGCCTGGGATGAAAGCGAAGATGTTTTCGTCGGCAACGCTGATGAATTTTTCGCTGCGCCAGCGGATGAGAAAACTTTCGCGGCGATGCTGCGCGATTATCCCGATGCCGTCATTCTTGGCGGCGCGACTGATTATGGCTTGCAGATTACCAAGGCGCTTGCCCAACCTCAAAAAATCATCGGGCTCGGGCGCGTGGCCGCCTTGCGCAGGATTGCGCAAAGGGCGGACGAGGTGACGATTGGCGCCGGCGTTTCTGTCGCGGCGCTGGCGCAACCGCTGGCTGCGATTGATCCTGATCTCGGCGAAGTGGTGCGCCGCTTCGGTTCCGAACAGGTGCGTGCGTCCGCCACCATCGGCGGCAATATCGCCAATGGCTCGCCGGTTGGGGATCTCGCGCCTGCACTGATCGCGCTGGGCGCTACGCTGGAACTGCGGCGCGGCGATACGGTGCGAAAACTTCCGCTCGAAGATTTTTTTCTTGCCTACAAGAAACAGGATCGCCAGCCCGGCGAATATGTGGCCCGGCTGGTGGTTCCCACCCTGCGCACGGGCCAGCATTACCGCGCCTTCAAATTGTCGAAGCGGTTTGATGAAGATATTTCGGCGGTGTTTTTCGCCGGACTTTTCGATGTCGCGGAAGGACGCATTCAGTCCGCCAGGCTCGCCTTTGGCGCGATGGCCGGGACGCCGGCACGGGCGCGGCGGGCGGAAGCGGCGTTGGCGCACGTTTCTCTGCACGATGAAGCGGCGTGGGAGACAGCGCTTCATGCGCTCGATGCGGATTTTTCGCCCCTGAGCGACCAGCGCGCCAGCGCTGCCTATCGCCGCCAGACCGCGAAAGCGCTGCTGCGCAAGGCATTGCTGGAACTGGCCGATCCGCAGACTGAAGTGCGCCTGACCGGTGCGCGCTCCCGGCGTGAGGTGAGCCATGCAACCGGGTGATCCGCCGTTTGACGCCAGCGGGGTGCATGAATCAGCGCGGCTGCATGTCAGCGGCGCGGCGACTTATATTGATGATATTCGCGAACCGGCGGGCTGCCTGCATGGGGCGCCCGGCCTTTCGACCGTGGCGCATGGCGATATTTCCGCCATCGACCTTTCAGCGGTGCGTGCCGCGCCCGATGTGGTGGCGGTGCTGACGGCTGCGGATATTCCCGGCCGCAATGATATTGCACCCGCCTTCGCCGATGAGCCGGTGCTGGCGGATAAAATTGTGCTCTATCACGGCCAGCCGCTGTTTATCGTCATTGCGCGCACGCGCGATGCAGCGCGGCGCGCGGCGCGGCTGGCGCGCGTCTCCTATGCGGAAAAAAATCCGGCCATCAGCATTGCCGATGCGATGCCTGACGGCGAAAAGGTTCTGCCCGATTATGACTTTCTGCGCGGCGATGCGCCCCGCGCTCTGGCCAGCGCGCCCCAGCACCTTGATGGCGTATTTTCCATCGGCGGGCAGGAGCATTTCTATCTCGAAGGGCAGGCGGCGCTGGCCGTTCCTGGTGAATCCGGCGAGATGCTGGTGTATTCTTCCACGCAGGATCCGACCGAGACGCAGCATATTGTGGCGCG
>JBOFFO010000293.1:0-8061 GCA_051648665.1 Beijerinckiaceae bacterium
TTCGCTGCCTGCTGCAGAATCCAAAATTGCTGATTTTCGATGAGCCGACCTCGGTGCTGACGCCCGGCGAAGCTGACACGCTGATGGTGACTTTGCGCGGCCTGCGCGATGAAGGCCGGGCCATTCTTTATATTTCACACAAGCTCGACGAGGTGCGGGCGCTGTGCGATCGGGCGACGATCCTGCGTGGCGGCAAGGTCGTTGGCGTTGCCGATCCGCGCGTTGAAAGCAGCCGCTCTCTCGCCGCTGCCATGGTCGGCGCAGATATTCGCACGCTGACGCTGAAAGCGGCGCGTGCCGCAGGCGATGCGCGGATTGCCTTGCAGGGTCTCAGCCTTGCATCGGACAACATTCATGGCGTCGATCTTCATGATGTGACCCTGACAGTGCGCGCCGGCGAAATTCTCGGCCTTGCCGGCATCGCCGGCAATGGCCAGTCGGAATTGTTCGCAGCGCTGTCGGGCGAAATGCGTGCGCCGCGCCGCGACATGATTGCGCTTGACGGTCAGGCAGCCGGTCATCTCGGCATCGAGGCGCGGCGGCGGTTCGGCGCAGCCTTTGTGCCCGAGGAGCGCAACGGCCATGCGGCCTGTGCCGATTATTCGCTGACTGATACGGTGCTTTTGTCGCATCATGGGGATGACAACTATGTCCGCAACGGGCTGGTGCGGCATGGGCCGGCGCGCGCGCTGGCGCAGCGCATTATCGCTGCCTTCGATGTGCGGACGAGTGGGCCGGAGCAACTGGCGGGAAAATTGTCCGGCGGCAATCTGCAAAAATTCCTTGTCGGGCGTGAGGTGATCGGCGCACCGAAAATCCTGATCATCAACCAGCCCACTTGGGGCGTCGATGCGGCGGCTGCGGCCAGCATCCGGCAGACTTTGATTGACCTGGCTACGCAAGGCACGGCAGTGCTGGTCATCAGTCAGGATCTGGATGATCTGTTCGAGATTGCTGACACCATTGCTGTTATCCATCAGGGCCGCGTGTCACAGGCCCTGCCGGCTGCGACCACGACGCGGGATGATATTGGATTGCTGATGGCCGGACAGGGCTTTGGTGAGGTTCGCGCCGCTGCGGAGGCTGCGCATGCGCATTGAATTCGTGCCGCGCCTGCAAACCTCGCGCAGCGCCGAATTTCTCGCGGCGGTCGGCGCGCTCGCGGCGGCGTTGCTGATCGGCGGCGTGATGGTGCTGCTGCTGGGAAAATCACCGGCGCAGGCTTTCTTTGTGTATTTCATCAATCCGCTCAGCGAGGGCTGGTCGTTACAGGAACTGGCGGTGAAAGCCTCGCCGCTGGTGCTGATCGCGCTGGGTCTGGCCTTTTGTTACCGGGCGAATGTGTGGAATATCGGCGCGGAGGGGCAGTTCATCATCGGCGGCGCGCTCGGCGGATGGATTGCGCTTGTCACGCACAATGGCGCCTATCAATCCATCGGCGCGTGGTGGATCGTGCCTGCGATGCTGATCATGGGCGCGCTCGCCGGCATGGCCTATGCGATGATCCCGGCGCTATTGCGCGTGCGGCTTGGCGTCTCGGAAATTCTGACCAGCCTGCTGCTCGTTTATGTGGCGGAACTGTTTCTTGATTACATGGTGCGCGGGCCGTGGCGCGATCCGAAGGGGTTTAATTTTCCCGTCTCCGTGAATTTCGATCCCGCCGCGACGCTGCCGCAGATTGCGGGTGGCGGGCGTCTGCATGCGGGCGTGCTGATCACGCTGGCGGTTGCAGCGATTGCGACCTTCGTTCTGTCGCGGACGCTGTTCGGATTCCGCATCCGTACCGTGGGCGATGCGCCGCGCGCGGCGCGCTTTGCCGGGTTTGACGACAAGCGCACAACGCTGGCGGTGTTTGCCATTTCCGGCGCGCTGGCGGGCCTTGCCGGCATCATCGAAGTGTCCGGCCAGATTGGCCAGTTGCAACCGTCGATTTCGCCGGGCTACGGTTTCACGGCGATTATTGTGGCGTTCCTTGGCCGGCTGTCGCCGCCGGGCATTGTGCTGGCGGGGCTGACGCTGGCGCTGACCTATATCGGCGGCGAGGCGGCGCAGATCGCCATGAAAATTCCGCTCGACATGACACGCGCCTTTCAGGGCCTGCTGCTGATGTGCGTGCTGGCGGCGGAAGTGCTGGCGCGCAATCATATTATGATTTCCGGGCGGCGGTTCGCATGAGCCTGACCTTGCTCGAACTGGTGTTGATCACCATCGTCACAGCGGCGATGCCGCTGCTGATTGCCGGCATCGGCGAACTCGTGGTCGAACGCTCCGGCGTGCTCAATCTCGGCGTCGAAGGCATGATGATCTGCGGCGCAGCGGTGGGTTTTGCCGCCGGATATTCCAGCGGCTCCGTGTTCATCGGCGCGCTGGCTGGCATTGGCGCCGGGCTGGCGCTGGCGGCGTTGTTTGCGTTGCTGGCGATTGGTCTTGCGGCCAATCAGGTCGCCTCCGGACTGGCGCTAACGATTTTCGGCGTCGGGCTATCGGGCCTCATCGGCGCGCGGTTCGTCGGGCAGAAGCGGGAGGCGGCGGCGCATCTTTATATTCCGGGACTGACCGATCTGCCGCTGGTGGGCAAGCTCCTGTTCGGCCATGACGCCTTTGTCTATGCCGGTTTCGCACTGGTCATCGGCGTTTCTTATTTTCTCTGGCGGACGCGCGCCGGGCTGGCCTTGCGATCCGTGGGAGACAATGCGGAGTCCGCCCATGCGCTCGGCCTGAATGTGCGGCGCACGCGCGTTCTGGCGGTGCTGTTCGGCGGTGGATGCGCCGGGCTGGCGGGGGCCTATCTGTCGCTGTCCTACACGCCGTTCTGGTCACCGGGGATGACGGCGGGGCGGGGCTGGATCGCGCTGGCGCTGGTGGTGTTCGCGTCGTGGCTGCCGGTGCGGCTGCTGTTTGGCGCCCTCCTTTTTGGCGGTGCGACGGTTTTGCAATTGCATGCGCAGGCGGCTTCGCTAGGCTTGCCCGGACAGCTTCTGTCGGCGGTGCCCTATCTGGCGACGATTGCAGCATTGGTGCTGTTGTCGCTGGGCAAAGGGGGCGGGCAGGCGGCGCCGGCCGCTTTGGGCAAACCATTCCGGGCATCCCGGTAATTCACACAGAGGAGAACAGGCATGAAGACAATCTGGAAAGGACTGGCCGCTGCGGCAACCGCCGTCGCGCTCGGCGGTATTGCACTGGCGCAGGCGCCGGCGCAGAAGCTGAAAATCGGCTTTATCTATGTCGGGCCAGTCGGCGATTTCGGCTGGAGCTACCAGCATGATCAAGGCCGGCAGGCCATCGTCAAGGCGCTGGGCGACAAGGTCGAGACGACCTATGTGGAGACCGTGCCGGAAAATGATTCCGAACGCGCGATCGAGCAGCTGGCGCGCTCCGGGCACAAGCTGATCTTCACGACATCCTTCGGCTATATGGACCCGACGATCCGCGTTGCGCGCCGTTTCCCGGATGTGAAATTCGAGCACGCGACGGGCTACAAGCGCGCCGATAATGTGGCGACCTACGCGGCGAAGTTCCATGAAGGGCGCTATGTCATCGGCCAGATCGCCGGCAAGATGACGAAGACGAATACGCTCGGCTATGTCGCGTCGTTCCCCATTCCGGAAGTCGTCGCCGGCATCAATGCGTTCATGCTCGGCGCGCAGTCCGTCAACCCCAATGTGAAGATCAAGATTGTCTGGGCGAACACCTGGTTCGATCCGGGCAAGGAAGCGGATGCGACCAAGGCGCTGATCGCGCAGGGCGCGGATATTATTTCCCAGCATACGGATTCCGCTGCGCCGCTTCAGGAAGCAGAAAAGGCTGGCAAGCAGGGTTTCGGCCAGGCATCCGACATGAGCCGCTTTGCACCGAAGGCGCAGCTCACCAGCATTCTCGATGACTGGGATGGCTACTATGTCGCGCGCGCCAAGGCGGTCCTTGATGGCACCTGGAAATCCGGCGACGTCTGGGGCGGCATGGACAGCGGCATGGTGGTGATGGCGCCGTTCAAGAACATGCCGGACGATGTGAAGGCAATGGCGGAAAAAACCACGGCCGACATCAAGAGCGGCAAGTTGCATCCTTTCAAGGGGCCGATCTTCAAGCAGGATGGCTCGCAGGCCGTGAAGGAAGGCGAGAATGTTGCGGACAAGGATATTCTCGGCATGAACTGGTATGTGAAGGGCATTGATGACAAGCTGCCGCAGTAATGGCGGCGGCAACCGGGAAGGCGGCCTTTGCGGCCGCCTTTTTTGTTGATGAAACCTATCCTGATCCGTGATGCGTCACCGGATGATGTGCCGGCGTTATCGCGCCTGATGGTGCGCGCCTATGCGCAGGCCTTTGCCGATATTCTCGATGCGGCGGCACTGGCGTCACGCAATGCAGATTTTTTTGAAGAGCGTTTTTACCGCGAATGGCCGATGATGCGGCTGGCGGAAACGGAGACGCGCGATACGCTGGGGCTGACATTGGTGCGGCTCGGCCATATCGACATGATTTTCGTCGAACCCGCTGCAATCGGGCGCGGTGTCGGTGCAGCACTGTTGCGCGACGCGGAGGCGCGCGGGGCAAAATCGCTGGAATGCTTTGCGGCCAACCGGAGCGCGCGGCGATTTTACGAACGCATGGGCTGGCGGCTGGATAAATCCTACCGGCGCGATTTTGCCGGCGCGGCCCATGATTTTGTGACCTATATCCGCCTGTTATCGCGGTGAGGGGCGCACAGCGCGGATGGCGTGACGCAAATTGCCGTCATGCTCGTACAAGGCGGCTTCCGCCTCGCGGCGTTCGATACCCAGCGCAATCAATACGGCCAGCCGCACATCATTGCCTGAATCGTTGAGGGCGCGCGCCGCTGTGTCCACGTCGCAACCGCTCAAGCGCTGCACGATATCACTTGCGCGGCGGCGGAGTTTCTCGTTGGCGATGCGGACATTGACCATAAGACCGCGATAGATGCGCCCAAGCCTGACCATGATGCCGCTGGAAATCAGGTTGAGAATGATTTTCTGCGCCGTCCCGGCCTTCATGCGGGTGGAGCCTGCGATGAGTTCACTGCCGGTCGGCGCCAGAATGGCGAACAACGCCGCAGACAGCAGCGGTGTGCCGGCATTGTTGGCGATGCCGACCGTGACAGCGCCGCGCGCGCGCGCTGTTTCGATGGCGGCCAGCGTAAAAGGCGTGCGGCCCGATGCAGCCAGCCCGATGACCACGTCATCCGGTGTCAACGCCAGCGCCGCGATTTGCGCCGCACCCGCTTGTGCATCATCCTCTGCGCCTTCGACGCTGGCGAGCAACGCTTCCATGCCGCCGGCCATCACATAGGCATTGCGCTCGGCAGGCCAATCGAAGGTCGGCGTCAGTTCTGCGCCATCCTGCACGGCAATGCGGCCGGAGGTGCCGGCGCCGACATAAATCAGCCGTCCGCCACGGGCGAGATGGGCCGCAGCGGTTTCGACCGCCGCTGCAATCACGGGCAGGGCCGGGCGTACAGCCGCAACCGCTGCCATATGGCCCTCCCACATCGCTTCAATCGCGTTGGCTATCGGCCAATCATCGAGATCGGCAAACCGGGGATCGACATCTTCAGTCGGCATGGCGGCGCAGCGCTCCTCACGCCGAGCGTAAAGCATGGGGTGTGGTCAAGGAAATAGACGGCGCATTGTTTTTGCGCGTTATCGTGTGGCCTTGTGCCTGCTTGCTGGCCTATGCGCTTGCATCTTCAAGAAAACAACGCGCCATGCGGCCCGGGCCCCGGAATTTTTCCGGCGGGAGCTGTTGCGTGCAGATATCCATGCGGTGCTTGCAGCGCGGCGCAAAACTGCACACCTTGGGCGGCTCATCGAGCTTGGGCGGCGTGCCGGGAATCGCTTCTAGCCGCTGGCCCTTCTGCGCACCGTGCAAATTGGCCGCAAGCAGGCCGCGCGTGTAGGGATGACGCGGATCGTGCATGATTTCGCGCACTGTGCCGGTCTCGACGAATTTGCCGGCATACATCACGGCCAGACGGTCGGACACTTCAACGGCCGCGCCAATGTCATGGGTCACGAAAATCGCCGCCATGCCAAGGTCGCGCTGCAATTCGCGCAGCAGCAGCAAAATCTGAATCTGCACGGTGGCATCAAGCGCCGTGGTCGGTTCGTCCGCCAACAGTAATTTCGGCCGGCAGGCGAGGGCGAGCGCGATCATCGCGCGCTGGCGCATGCCGCCGGACATCTCATGCGGATAGGCATTCAGCCGGCGCGCGGCTGAAGGAATGCGCACCAGCTCCAGCATTTCCAGCGCGCGGGCGCGAGCAGCATCGCGCGACACGTTTTCATGGCGCAGCACCGCTTCGACAATCTGCTGGCCAACCGTATAGACAGGATCGAGCGCCAGCGTCGGATCCTGAAAGATCATGGACGCGGTCGCACCGCGATATTGCGCCAGCCGCAGCGGATCAAAGGCGAGGACATCCTTGCCATCGACCTGCACGGTGCCGCGAATATCGGTGCGCTTTGGGGGAAGAAGGCGTAGTAGCGCCTTCAGCGTCACGCTTTTTCCCGAACCGGATTCGCCGAGAATGCCGAGCACCTCACCAGCCTTGAGATCGAAGCTGACGCCGTTGACCGCATGCACATTTGGCTTGCCCTTGAACATGACGTGCAGATCGCGCACCTCAACGAGCGGCTTTGCGGACATGTCCGGCGTTGTCATCATGGCGGCCGCGCTCATGCGATGCTCCGGGCGCGTGAGTGGCCGGATGCCGCATCACCCATATGACAAGCGGCGAGATGGCGCGCATTTTCGCGCACGATCAGGTTCGGCATTTTGGTTTTGCACACCTCTTCTGCGAACGGGCAGCGCGTATGGAAGCGGCAGCCTGACGGCGGATTGATCGGATTCGGCGGGTCGCCGGTCAAGGGCGGCTTTTCGGTGCGATGGTCCGGATCCATCGAGGGCATCGCGGACAGAAGCGCGCGCGTATAGGGGTGGGCGGGATGATCATAAACATCATCGACCGGGCCGATCTCGACGATCTGGCCGAGATACATCACCATCACGCGGTCAGAAATATAGCGCACGACATTCAGGTCGTGCGAAATAAAGAGATAGGTCAGGCCGAATTCCGCCTTCAGGTCGGTGAGCAGGTTGAGCACCTGCGCCTCGACCGATTTGTCGAGCGCTGACACCGGCTCGTCGAGCACGACAACTTGCGGTTTCAACGCCAGAGCACGGGCAATATTGACGCGCTGGCGCTGGCCGCCGGACAATTCATGCGGATAGCGTCCGGCAAAGCGGGCGGGTTCCAGTCCGACATGCTGCAACAAATCGTAGGCGGTTTGCTCCGCTTCCTTCTGCGTTGCGCCATGCACCTTCGGCCCGAAGGCGATGATGTCGCGGATGATCATGCGCGGATTGAGTGAGGCAAAAGAATCCTGAAACACCATCTGCACACGGCGGCGGAACTCGCGCTGCGGAATTTCCGTGCCGACCTGCTTGCCATCGAGCGTAATGCCACCGGCGTCGCGGCTGATGAGATCGACCAAAAGGCGCGCGGTGGTGGATTTTCCGCAGCCGGATTCACCGACAATACCGAGCGTCTCACCGGCATAGACATCGAAGGTGAGACCATCGACGGCGCGCACAACCGGCCGTTCGCCGCCGATCAGCTTGGTCTTGGCGAGCGGGAAATGCTTGCGCAGGCCGTCAACAGCGAACAGAGGCGTTCGCGACGATGCGGCAGGTGAAGATACGGCACTCATTGCTTGACATCCAGCGCGCTGCGCAACCCGTCCGCCAACAGATTGAAGGCGATGGAGGTGATGAAAATAAACAGGCCCGGCAGCGCCGCAATCCAGGGCTGCACATAAATCGCCGTGCGCAACGTGTTGAGCATCAGGCCCCATTCCGGGTCCGGCGGCTTCACGCCGAGGCCAAGGAAGGACAGGCCGGATGCCAAAATCATCGACACCGAAATCAGGCTGGTGGCATAGACGAAAATTGGGCCAATCACATTGCCGAGCACCTGCGTGCGGACAATCGTCATGGCGCTGGCGCCGGAGGCGCGCGCGGCCTCGACATAATCGAGTTTGC
>JBOFFO010000294.1:0-2092 GCA_051648665.1 Beijerinckiaceae bacterium
TCATTCGCAGACCGCAGGCGGAGCCGGCGATTGACCCTGATGTGGCCGCCGCTGATGCCCGCAGTGTGGCCGCAGCTTGTCAGACCCTCGATGATCTCCGCACGGCGATGGAGCGCTTTGAAGGCTGTGCTCTGAAACGAACAGCGACACAGCTGGTGTTTGCCGACGGCAATCCCCGATCACGGCTGATGCTGGTGGGAGAAGGACCGGGGCAGGAGGAGGACCGGCAGGGCCTGCCGTTCGTCGGCCGGTCCGGCCAGTTGCTGGACCGGATGCTCAAGGCCATCGGCCATGACCGGACCTCGGTTTACATCGCCAATGTCGTGCCGTGGCGGCCGCCAGGCAACCGCACGCCCACGCCGTTGGAACTGGCCATCTGCCGCCCCTTCATCGAGCGGCAGATAGAACTGGTCGATCCGGACGTGCTGGTGTGCATCGGCTTGCCCTCCGCCCAGACATTGCTCGGTGTGAAGGACGGTATCACCAAGGCGCGGGGCCGTTGGTTGACCTGCCGGGTCGGAGAGCGCGAGGTCCCGGCCATGCCGGTGCTCCATCCGGCTTATCTTTTGCGCAGCCCCAGCCACAAGAAATTCGCCTGGCGCGATCTGAAAGCGATCCGCACCCGGCTGGCCGAATTGCCTGTGCGTCACCGGCCCTGAGGCGGCGGTCTGGCCACGGTGGATGGTGCATCGAAGTGGTGAACCGGAACGGCAAGGTTTGCGTTACAGCCCTGAGCCAGAAGCCTGCGCCTGTTGCCTTCCCGTTCAGGAATGCGCACATAGCGTGAGCGCTTGAGTTGAAGCGTCAGGAGGGGTGCATGCGTCTCGACGACATCCGGGAATCAGACAATGTGGAAGACCGGCGCGGGCAGGGCGGTGGTCTCGGCGGCGGCGGCATTGGCATTCCCATGGGCGGTGGCGGCCTTGGCTTCGGCACGCTGATCATTTTGGGCCTCTTGTCTTATGCCCTCGGCATTGATCCGCGTATTCTGATCGGCGGCGCAGAAGTTATCGGCAATATGGGCGGCAGCCGTCAGGAGCAGACGCAGCCGGCTGGTCCGGCACCCACCGACGAAGTGGGCGTGTTCCTGCGCCGCGTTGTTGCGCTGAATGAGGACATTTGGACCAAGGTTTTGCCGGAGCAGGTAGGCACGCGTTTCCAGCCGCCGCGCCTTGTGGTGTTCAGCCGCGGCACGCGTTCGGCCTGTGGTCCGGCACAATCGGCGATGGGGCCGTTTTATTGCCCGCTCGACCAGAAGGTTTATCTCGATACGTCCTTCTTTGCTGAAATGCAGCGCAAACTCGGCGGCGGCGGCGATTTCGCCTACGCCTACGTCATCGCGCACGAGGTTGGGCATCACATCCAGAACCAGCTTGGCCTGTTGTCGAAGGTGCAGAGCGCGCAACGGCAGATGGGACAGGCGCAGGGCAACGCCTTGCAGGTGCGCGTCGAATTGCAGGCAGACTGCTATGCCGGCGTCTGGGCGCACCACGCCGATGCGAAATATCGGGTGTTGCAGGAAGGCGATGTGGAAGAGGCCATGCGCACAGCGGCAGCCATCGGCGATGATATGTTGCAGAAGCAATCGCAGGGGTATGTCGTGCCTGACAGCTTCACCCACGGCTCATCGAAGCAGCGGCAGGAATGGTTCATGCAGGGCCTGAAGAACGGCACCGTGCAGGCCTGCGATACATTCCGCCGGAATTAAATGTGGCGCCGCTGGCGCGGCCATTTCTCTTGAACGATTTTACGCCGCCTGCGCATCTGCTGGCGGCGTATTTTCTGGCAGCATCGCTGCGAGATTTTTGGCCATCAGTTGCACAAGGCGCTGAGCTTCGCCAGTCGGTATCGCTTGCATCACCGCTGCCGCATGGCGGTGGTCCTTGCTCGCTCCAATGCCAAATCGGGCGCGCAGCACAATAATGTCGCGCAGCACAGCGGCGTCAGCATCCACCGCTTTCAGTAAAACAGCCAGCGGACGCTCCGCAGGGGAGAGCACGGCGTGAGCCGCAACGATCGGCGCGATGCTGCAGATATCGGCCAGCACGAGGGCCGCTGCCATGAGGCGGCCATCGGCGGTGAGCGTTTTCAG
>JBOFFO010000295.1:0-6951 GCA_051648665.1 Beijerinckiaceae bacterium
AATTCAAGACCTATGCCCACAATGTCGTGAAAAACGCGCAGGCACTGGCCGAAACCATGAAGCAAGCCGGCTTCGATATTGTCAGCGGCGGCACTGACAATCACCTCATGCTCGTCGATCTGCGCCCGAAGAATGTCAACGGCAAACGCTCGGAAGCCGCGCTTGGCCGCGCACACATCACCTGCAATAAAAATGGCATTCCCTTCGATCCGGAAAAGCCGTTCGTCACCTCTGGCATCCGTCTCGGCACGCCGGCGGGCACGACGCGCGGCTTCGGGGTCGCGGAATTCCAGACCATCGGCCAGCTGATCGCGGAGACGCTGGAAGGCCTGTCAAAGGCCAACTCTGACGAAGGCAACGCGGCGGTGGAAGCGGCCGTGCGCGGCAAGGTCAAACAACTGACGGACCGGTTCCCGCTGTATGCGTGATCTGCAGCAGTCGGCAGACATTAAAGGGCAGTCGGCTTTTTTCATTCGATTGCTGAATGGCTTCCCGCGCGCCGTTTCGTTTTCAACGACTGCCGATTGCCGGCTGCCGACTGACGTTAAAAAGCGGAGCACGTAACCCATGCGCTGCCCCTATTGCGGCAATGCCGATACGCAGGTGAAAGACAGCCGCCCGACGGAGGATGCGTCCGCCATCCGTCGCCGCCGTGTGTGTGATGCGTGCGGCGGCCGCTTCACCACATTCGAGCGCGTGCAGCTGCGTGAATTGACTGTGGTCAAACGGTCGGGCCGGCGCGTGCCGTTTGACCGCGACAAGCTGGTCGGCTCGCTGAAGGTTGCCCTGCGCAAACGCCCCGTGACCGATGAGCAGGTGGATCGCATGGTCAACGGCATCGTGCGCCAGCTTGAAAGCCTCGGTGAATCCGATGTGCCGAGTGAAAAGGTTGGCGAGCTGGTGATGGATGGCCTTAAGGCGCTCGACGATATTGCCTATGTGCGCTTTGCCTCCGTCTATCGCGATTTTCGTGAGACGCAGGATTTTGCGGATTTTATCGGCGAACTCACGGCGGATGATGCGCCGCCATCAAAGCCCGCAAAGAAATGACCGCAGTGGCGCTCTGTCTGGATCTTTTGCGATGACATGGCTGCCGCCCCACGCGCCATCCGGGTCCATCGATGCGGCACTGGATGAACGCTTCATGCGCCATGCACTGGCGCTGGGTGCGCGCGGAGCAGGGCGCACATGGCCCAACCCGTCCGTTGGCGCCATCATCGTGCGTTTTGAAGCCAATGGCCCGATGATTGTTGGCTCAGGATTTACACAGGCTGGCGGTCGCCCGCATGCCGAGGCTGTCGCCATTGAAGAAGCGGGTTTGGCCTGCGTTGGCGCAACGATGTATGTCACGCTTGAACCCTGCGCGCATCGCTCCGTGCGCGGTGCGACCCCCTGTTGCGAGCGCACCATGCTGTCGGGCGTCAGGCGCGTTGTGTCCGCGATGAGCGACCCGAACCCGCACATTGCGGGCCTTGGCCATGCGCTGCTGCGCAGCTTTGGAATTTCGGTCACTGAAAATGTGTTGCGCGATGAAGCCCTGCGTGCCCATCGCGGCCATGTCAGCCGCATCCAGCGCGGCCGCCCGATGGTGACCGTGAAAATAGCCCGCAGCGCGGATAATTTCTGCGCAGTGGCCAGCGGTGCACGCACGCAGATTTCGTCAGATAC
The DNA here is from genome assembly GCA_051648665.1 of Beijerinckiaceae bacterium. Taxonomy (GTDB): domain Bacteria; phylum Pseudomonadota; class Alphaproteobacteria; order Rhizobiales; family Beijerinckiaceae; genus Terrirubrum. Next base: position 1,669 of record JBOFFO010000295.1, read on the forward strand.
CGCGACACGGCAGGTGCATCTCATCCGCGCCCGGCATGACGCGATCATGGTCGGCATCGGCACGGTGCTGGCGGATGATCCGCTGCTGAATGTGCGATTGCCGGGCCTAGAAAGCCAGTCTCCCGTGCGCGTGGTGCTCGACAGCGCCCTGCGTCTTCCGTTGCAATCGCGGCTCGTCAAAACGGCGCATGAAAGACCGGTGTGGGTTATTGCAACAACCGATGCACCCAGCGCGTCCGAGCGTGCGCTGGTCGATGCGGGCGTTGAGGTGATGCGCGTGGATGCAGATGCAGCCGGGCGCATCGATCTATCGGCGGCGCTGGCCCTTCTCGGCGTGCGCGGCATCACCCGCGTGTTTTCCGAAGGCGGACCGGTGGTGGCTGAACAGCTGGCGCGTGATGATCTGATCGATGACATGATCATTTCCACGTCGCAGCATGCGCTCGGCAGCGATGGCGTGGTGGCTATTCGTCCCGGATTGCAGAAGGGCCTGAGTGATCCTGCGCGCTTCCGGCTGCGCGAGAGGGCGCAATTCGATACGGATATTTTCGAAACTTTCGAAAGGATCGGCTGATGTTCACCGGCCTTGTCAGCGACGTCGGCGAAATTATCGCAGTAGAGGAGCGGGACAATCTGCGCCGCCTGCGCATCCGCTCAGCCTATGCGGCCGATTCGATTGTGCCCGGCGCATCGATTGCGTGCGCCGGCATTTGCCTGACTGTCGTGGCGTTCAGCGCGGAGGGTGCAGGCGCATGGTTCGATGTCCATGCGGCGCGCGAAACGCTCGACCGCACACTTGTGCCGGAATGGCGTGTGGGCACGCGCATCAATCTCGAACGCTCCTTGCGTGTCGGCGATGAATTGGGCGGCCATCTCGTTACTGGCCATGTCGATGGCATCGCGGTATTGCTGCGCCGGGAGGCCGTGACGGAATCTGCGGGCGAGTGGGGGCCGACGGCGCGCTTCACCATCCGCGCGCCGGCCAATCTCGCGCATTTCATTGCCGAAAAAGGTTCGGTCGCGCTCGACGGCACATCACTCACGGTCAACAGCATCGACGGTGATGTGTTTTCCGTGCTGCTTATCCCCCATACCCTCGCGGTCACGACATGGGGCGAGCGGCATGATGGCGACCGCCTGCACATCGAAATCGACCTCATGGCGCGCTATGCCGCCCGCCTTGCGGAAGCGCGAGTGAACGGTTACTGAAACCGCGCAAAACAGGGCTTTGGCACAGGGAATTTGAGATGGCGGGCGCCCGCACAACGAACCGCGTTGCTCCCGGCGATGTCAGCGGCGCGCGCGTGCTGATTGTCGAGGCGCGCTATTACGAACGGATCGCTGACGAGCTTCTGTCCGGCGCAAAGGATATGTGCGCCGCGTCTGGCATCACGCCGGACGTCGTGACGGTGCCGGGCGCGCTCGAAATTGCGCCCATGCTGGCGATAGCCTGCGATGCGGCGGCGAAAGCCGGCAAACCCATTGATGCGGTCATTGCACTGGGTTGCGTCATCCGCGGCGAAACCACGCATTATGAAATCGTATCAGGCGAAAGCGCACGCGCGCTGATGGATCTGTCGGTGTCGCGTGGTCTGCCGCTCGGCAATGGCATTCTCACAGTCGAGAACGAGGCGCAGGCATGGGCGCGCGCCAACCGCGATGACCAGAACAAGGGCGGCGGTGCGGCGGAGGCGGCGCTGGCTGTGCTGGCAGCGAAGCGGCGGATGCAGGGCGGGGCTTTCTGATGCCGCGCGGCGCAGAAAAACGCTCGGCGGCGCGGCTGGCGGCCGTGCAGGCGCTTTACGAGTTGGAAGTGTCCGGCAAGGGCGTCCATGAGGCCGTTGCCGAATTTGAGGCGCATTGGCTTGGCCGCGAAGTGGAAGCCATTCCGGCGCGTGAGGCTGATGCCGCGTTTTTCCGCGATGTCGTCAATGGATTCGTGCGCGAGCAACCCATGCTCGACAAGCGCATCGATTCCGCCCTGACCAAGGACTGGCCCTTGCGCCGGGTTGAATCGGTTTTGCGGGCCGTGCTGCGCGCCGCATCTTACGAATTATATTTCCGCCGCGATGTGCCGGTGCGCGCCGTGATCTCCGAATATATCGATGTGGCGCATGCTTTTTACGAGGATGATGAATCGCGCATCGTCAATGCTGTGCTTGATGCGCTGGCGCGCGACGCGCGGCCCGAGGATTTCGACAAGGCGCGTGCCTGACAGGCGAAGGAGGCGGATCCCATGCCCTCCGGTGAAGACGATCTGATCGCCCGCTATTTCGCGCCGATTGCCGGTTCCGGCAGTCTCGGCCTGCGTGATGATGCGGCCTGCATCGCGCCGCCTGCCGGGCATGATCTGGTGATCACCGTCGATGCTGTCAGCGCCGGACGGCATTTTTTTGCCGACGATCCGCCGGCCTCGATTGCGCGCAAGGCATTGCGCGTGAACCTGTCTGATCTTGCTGCCAAAGGCGCCGATCCGCTGGGCTGCCTGCTGGCGCTGGCCCTGCCATCGGCATGGACATCACAACAGAGGGCGGATTTTCTGGCGCCCTTTGCAGCGGCGCTGGGCAATGAAGTCGAACATTATGGCTGTCCGCTGCTCGGTGGCGATTCCATCGTCACCGATGGTCCGCTGACGCTTTCGATCACCGCCTTCGGCGCTGTGCCGCAGGGCCGCATGGTGCCGCGCACCGGCGCAAAATCGGGCGATGCGCTGGTGGTTACGGGAACCATTGGCGATGCCGCGCTCGGCCTTCATCTGCGGCTGGCGCTGGCGGAAAAAATTGCACCCGCCTTGCCGCAGGCCGCGCGCGCATTTCTGGCGGATCGCTATCTGCATCCGCAGCCGCGCAATGCGTTGGCGCAAGCGCTCCGCGATCATGCGCATGCCGCCATGGATATTTCCGATGGCCTGATTGGGGACTGCGCGAAAATGCTGCGCGTCTCCGGTGTTGGCGGCACCTTACAGGCTGAGGCCGTGCCGCTTTCGCCCGCCGCCCGTGCGGTGATTGCGCACGCGCCGCACGCCCGCGATCTCGCGCTGACTGGCGGCGACGACTACGAGGTGCTCGCCAGCGTGCCGCGCGACAAGGTGCCATCCCTCCAGCGCATTGGTGAACACATAGGAATTGCTGTAACTGTGGTAGGGTCGGTCGGCGGGGCTGGGCAACCCTTCTCGGTGATCGGTGCAGATGGCGTACCGCTTGATCTGCCCCATCGGTCCTTCAGCCATTTCTAGCCGGTCACGAGATTCCATGACGCTGCCTGCCGCCACCAATGAACTCGCACGCCGCAACGCCACAGTCTTTGCGGGGGCGCAGGCGCTGGGGGGCGGGGCGCAATCCATCGTCATCGCCAGTGGCGGGCTGGTCGGACAATACCTCGCGCAAAATGATGCGTGGGCGACATTGCCGGTCTCGGTCACACAGCTTGGCCTCGCCCTGTTTACGCTGCCAGTGGCCTATCTCGCCCGTTACACCGGCCGGCGGGTGCTGTCCGTGCTCGCCGCGCTGGTCGGCGCGGCGGCGGCGGCCTTTGCAGTCTATGCGGTGCTCAGGGGATCATTTGTCCTGTTCTGTGTCGCCACATTCCTGATGGGTTTTGCGGTCGCCAGTCAGCAGCAGTTCCGCTTTGCTGCCGCAGACATGGCCACGCCGGATTTCAAGGCGCGTGCCATCTCATGGGTGATGGTGGGCGGCATTTTCGGCGCGATCATCGGGCCGCAGACTGCGATCTGGACGCGCGATCTGTTTGCGCCGGTGCCATTTGCCGGTGTTTTTGCCGGACAGGCGGTGCTGCTGCTCTTGACCGCTCTTGTGCTGGCGCTGCTGATCGATGTGCAGCCGGCGACGGCCAGCGCTGCCGGATCGGGGCCAGCGCGTCCGCGCGGTGAAATTCTGCGCCAGCCGCGCCTGATCGCCGCCATCATTTGTGGTCTGGCCTCCTATGGCCTGATGAGCTTCGGCATGACCGCCGCGCCGATGGCGATTGTCGCCTGCGGCTATTCGCCGACCGATGCGTGGCTGGGCATCCAGTGGCATGTGCTCGGCATGTTCGTTCCCAGCTTCTGGACCGGCAAGCTGATCCAGCGTTACGGCGCGAATGCCATCACGGCCTTCGGTTTTGTGCTGCTGCTCGGCTCGGCGGCCTCCGGGCTGCTCGGCATCAGCATCGCCAATTTCTGGATTGCCCTGATCCTGCTGGGCGTTGGCTGGAATTTCTCCTTCATCGGCGCAACGGCCATTGTCACCGAATGCTACCGCCCGTCCGAACGGGCCTTCGTGCAGGCTGTGAATGATTTCTCAGTGTTCGGCACGGTGGCGGTGGCCTCGTTTGCTTCGGGCCAGGTGCTGAACTGGGGCGGCGGCGCGGCGGGCGGCTGGGCCATCGTCAACTGGATCATGGTGCCGACGATTGTGGTGGCCATGCTGGTGTTGTTTGTGGTGGCGCGCGGGAAATCGGCACCGGCAAGCTGAAACCGCCGTTGATCCACCTTGCACAGAACGCCGCTGCCTGATTGCGCGGCGGTTACAATTTGTTAAAAGGCGCGCGGCTTGCCCGGCCCGCTCTGGCGAATCCCGTTCAAAAATTGGGAAAATAGTCCAAGAACGGCCGGTAATGCATCAATTCTCGCGGGTTTCGGGTTCATGCCCGAGGCAACGACCCGCCAGGCCATAACGGAAGGCTGACGAATGTCCTCTCTGCTGCTGATTATTCTGCTCGGCGCCCTGTCCATCGTTTACGGTGTCTGGGCGTATGGCGACGTGATGAAGCGTGACGCTGGCAACCAGCGCATGCAGGAAATTTCCGGTGCGGTTGCCGAAGGCGCGCAGGCCTACCTGAAGCGCCAGTACATGACGATCGCGATTGTCGGCGTCGTACTCTGCGTGCTGATCGCGTGGTTTCTCGGCGCGAAGGTCGCCATTGGTTTCGTCATCGGCGCTGTGCTGTCGGGTCTGGCCGGCTTCATCGGGATGAATGTCTCGGTACGCGCCAACGTCCGTACCGCCCAGGCAGCCATGCAGTCGCTGGGGCAGGGCCTCGATGTCGCCTTCAAGGCAGGCGCTGTCACCGGCATGCTGGTGGCCGGTTTGGCGCTCCTCGGCGTCGCGGTCTATTACGGCATCCTCACCGGCCCGATGGGCCTCAAGCCGGACAGCCGCGAAGTCATTGATGCGCTTGTGGCGCTCGGTTTCGGCGCATCGCTGATCTCGATTTTTGCCCGTCTTGGCGGCGGCATCTTCACCAAGGGCGCTGACGTCGGCGCTGACCTTGTTGGCAAGGTCG
>JBOFFO010000296.1:0-2551 GCA_051648665.1 Beijerinckiaceae bacterium
CTGCGCGCCCTGTCGCCGGAATGGGGCAGCTTCTTCGGCCTCACCAAGGCGCCAACGAGCTATACCTCATACAACAAGATCATGATCCTGATCACCGACGGTGAAAACACCCAGGCGCAGATGCTGCCAGGCTACTGGGGTTGCAGCGACAATGATTATGCAGGCTGCAACGGCGCGCCGAATGTGAGCGAACTCAACACCCGGATGATGAGCTGGTGCTCGTCGATCAAGAACAACTACGGCGTGAAGCTCATCACCATCGCGCTCAACGTCACCAATTCGAGCGCGGTCCAACTCCTCAAGGATTGCGCCTCGGCGGATGGCGCTTTCAGCATCGACGCCAAGGATCTGGAAAAGACCCTGAAGGAAATCGCGGCCACCACCGTGCTGAAGCTCAAGCTGACGCAATAAATCACAGCCGCACGCAACAACCCCCGCCACGCGGCGGGCCCAAGGGGAAGCCTGAACCGGCTTCCCCTTCTTGCATTGCCCGCCTATAAGCCACCCTGACAGAAGGGCGATCCGGCGTTCAGGCGCTGGCCGCCTGCCAGCCCATCCGCCCCGGCTCGCCGGCGGCCAAGAACAGGATGACCGGGGACAGGGGCAAGGCCGATGGCCTGACGCTTCCTGCGCCCGCCAGCAAACTCCATGGCCAAAAACGCTCCCATCGACACCGACTTCATCCGCGAACTGGCAGCCCTTGTGGGCGAAACCGGCCTGTCCGAGATCGAGGTGGAAAAGGGCGATCTGAAAATCCGGGTTGCCCGTACCCTGACGGCTGCTCCTCCTGCCGTGTATGCCGCCCCGGTGCCGACCGCTGCCCCCGCTGTCGCGCCCGCAGCCCCTGCCCGCCCTGCCGCCGCCGCACCGGCTGAAGCGGATGCGGTCGCCGATCATCCCGGCGCCGTCAAATCGCCCATGGTTGGCACCGCCTATCGCCGTCCGTCGCCAGACGCCAAGCCCTTCATCGAGGTCGGCAGCACGGTCAAAGAAGGCGAACGCATTCTGCTGGTTGAGGCGATGAAGACCTTCAATGACATCATCGCCCCGCGCAGCGGCACGGTGACGGCCATCTTTGTCGAGGATGGTCACCCCGTAGAGTTCGGGCAGCCGCTCGCCATCATCGAATGACGCAGGCAGGCCCGCACGATGTTCGATAAAATCCTCATCGCCAATCGCGGCGAAATCGCCTTGCGGGTGCTGCGCGCCGCCAAGGAACTCGGCATCGCCACAGTCGCCGTGCACTCGACGGCAGACGCGGACGCGATGCACGTCAAGCTGGCCGACGAAAGCGTCTGCATCGGTCCGCCGGCCGCCCGCGACAGCTATCTCAACATGCAGGCGCTGATCGCGGCCTGCGAAATCACTGGCGCGGAAGCGGTCCATCCCGGTTACGGATTTCTGTCGGAAAATGCGCGCTTCGCCGAGATGCTGGATGCGCACAAGATCACGTTCATCGGCCCGCGCGCCGAACATATCCGCATCATGGGTGACAAGATCGAGGCGAAGCGCACCGCCAAGCGTCTCGGAATCCCTTGCGTGCCCGGCTCCGAAGGCGGCGTCAGTGACGAGGACGAGGCACGCAAAATTGCTAAAGACATCGGCTTTCCGGTGATCATCAAGGCGGCGGCCGGCGGCGGCGGGCGCGGCATGAAAGTGGCGCGCGACGAGAGCGAACTGGAGTTTGCCCTTGGCACCGCGCGCGCCGAAGCCAAGGCCGCGTTTGGTGATGACGCTGTCTATATCGAGAAATATCTGGAAAAGCCGCGCCACATCGAAATTCAGGTGCTTGGCGACGGCAAGGGCAACGCCATCCATCTGGGCGAACGCGATTGCTCGCTGCAACGCCGCCATCAGAAGGTGTGGGAAGAAGGTCCCTCACCGGCCCTCAACGCCTCCATGCGCTCAGACATTGGCGAAACCTGCGCCAAGGCCATGCGCGATCTGTCTTATCTCGGCGCAGGCACCATCGAATTTCTTTACGAAGACGGGCAGTTCTATTTCATCGAAATGAACACCCGCATTCAGGTCGAGCATCCGGTGACGGAGATGATCACCGGCATCGACCTCGTCAATGAACAGATCAAGATTGCCGCCGGCGCGACGCTCACCATCCGGCAGGACGACATCAAGCTCAATGGCCACGCCATCGAATGCCGGGTGAATGCGGAAAATCCCGCGACCTTCCGGCCATCCCCCGGCACGATCCGCTCCTATCATCCGCCCGGCGGCCTTGGCGTGCGCGTCGATTCAGCCGTGTATCAGGGCTACAAGATCCCGCCGCATTATGACTCGCTGGTCGGCAAGCTCATTGTGCATGGCCGCACCCGCAATGAATGCCTGATGCGGCTGCGCCGCGCGCTCGATGAATTTGTAATCGACGGGATCGAGACCACGCTGCCCTTGTTCCGCACGCTGGTGCGCAATGCGGATATGCAGAACGGCGCCTACGACATTCACTGGCTGGAGCATTTCCTCGCGCAGGAAAAAGGCGCGGAATGATTGGCGTGGGATAAACGCGCACAAAAAAACGGCGGATATTCTCCGCCGT
>JBOFFO010000297.1:0-7658 GCA_051648665.1 Beijerinckiaceae bacterium
AAGCATGTCGTCACCGACGCCGCCATTGATGGAGTCGTTGCCCTTGCCGCCATACATGGTGTCGTTGCCGCCGCTGCCGAACAAGGTGTCGTCGCCGGTCTGATTCCCTGCAACGTCATCGCCGTAGATGATGTCGTCACCGTCATTGCCGCCGACCGTGTCGTTGCCACCGCCGCCCACAACGATATCGTCGCCAGTACCGCCGGACACAGTGTCATTGCCGAGGCCGCCATCGACATAATCATCACCCGCGCCGCCATCGAGCGAGTCATTCGAAGCGTCGTCAGGCGCAGTGAAAATGGTGGTGGTGACCGTGAAGTTCGTGCCGCTGCCGGTAACATAGTCGCCATCATAGCCGAACAGGAAATCGGTGCCGTTGCCGCCGCTGATAATGTCATCGCCGCGACCGCCGAACACGATGTCGCTGCCGTCCCCGGCTGAGACATTGTCTGGACCGTTGCCGCCGTAAACAACGTCATTGCCGCCGCCGGCATTGACTATGTCCGGGCCGTTCAATGCGAAATAGACTTCGGCGAAATTAGTGCCATTCAGTGTATTGGGGCCATTGCTGCCCAAGACGGGAATACGGAACACATTCGGCGGAACAGTAATGAGTGGCATGGCAACCTCTGCGTGATTGGAATGGTTAACAGATATTAAGCCTATTCGTATTCATAGGGAATCGCAATCACTAAAAGTGATTTTTTTGCAGAGTTTGCACCGGTTTGCCTCCGGGAGGGCAAGCCGCTGTCCCATGGTTGCTGTCTGCTCAACCGTGCGGGCGTCAGGCATCAGAATACCCTATCGCGGTGTATCCACTTGGCGCCCAAAGCCAGCTCCTGACGGCCTTCAGATTGTGCCGGCTTCATGTGTTTCACTCTCACGCGCGACGCAAGACCGACAGGAGAACATGCAGGCTGAGCCAAGCCTATGTGGCGGCACTCTCCGCAGAGAGCTTGCATAGACGCGCTGGCCTGCCCTAACGCGGGGGCCAGCCTGAATGTGCCGCCTGAAGCGGACGCCTCAACCGGACACGAGCGCTATGCCCAACCTGCCTGCCCCCGATGCTGACCAGACTAGATCAGCGCATCCCCGGCCGTCCCGCGCCATCAGCGATCTGCTCGCCATCATGGCGGCGTTGCGCACGCCTGTGACCGGTTGTGCGTGGGACCTCGAACAGTCCTTTGCGACCATTTCGCCCTACACGATCGAGGAAGCCTATGAGGTGGCCGACGCCGTGGCGCGCGGCGATCTCGCCGATCTGCGGGAGGAGCTTGGCGACCTGCTGTTGCAGGTGGTGTTTCATGCCCGGCTCGCCGAGGAGGCTGGAGCCTTCGATTTTGGCGGCGTTGTCGAAGCGATCACAGCCAAGCTCATCCGCCGTCATCCGCATGTGTTCGGAGAGGCGCGCAACCTTTCGCCAGATCAGGTCAAGGCGCTGTGGGGGCAGATCAAGGCGGAGGAAAAGCGCGAACGGCTGGCTGCACGCGCCTCGTCCGGACAGGCGGAACCCGAGGCAAAGGGTCTGCTGGCCGATGTGCCGGTCGCCATGCCGGCCCTGACACGGGCGGTCAAATTGCAGGCCAAAGCTGCAACTGTCGGGTTCGACTGGAACGACCCGCTGGCCGTTCTTGCAAAAATGCAAGAGGAAATTGAAGAATTAAAACAAGAAATTATAGCCAAAAATTCAAGTGCGGCGCAGGAAGAAGTCGGCGACCTGCTGTTCGCCGCCGCCAATCTGGCGCGCCATTTGGCAATCGACCCGGAGGAAGCCATGCGTTCAACGAATGGCAAGTTCGAGCGGCGTTTCCGGTATATCGAACGCGCCCTCGCGGCACAGGGCAAGTCGCTGGCTGAGTCTTCGCTAGAGGAGATGGATGCTCTCTGGAATGTGGCGAAGGCGCAGGAGCGCAGGGGCTGACCGGCGGCCTAAAGACGCGCCCACAAGGCGGCCAGCCAGAAATCAATCTGGTTGAAGGGCAGGACATGGCGGGCGAAGCCAATGCTGAACCCAAGGACGAGCGATGTGGCCAGGCCCGCTGCCAGCCCGGCCAGCAAGCCCATGCCTGTTCGGCGCGGCAGGCGTGCGCAGCGGGCGGTGACAAGCAGGACCATAAGGCCAGCGATTCCGGCCAGCCCGATTTCAGTGATTGTTGTCATTCGGCTTCGGCGGGCTGTGCAGAGCTGGCACAGGTTGCGGGCTTCGCGGCTCGGCCTTCATCTTTGCCGCGGGAAAGCGCTGTTCGACCGCGCTGCGCCGTTCCGGCATGACGCGGATCATGACGTGTTGATTGCCTTCGGCATCGCTGCGCCGTTCCAGCACATCCGTGCGCTCGTGCAGCCAGCTCAGGGCGGCGCCATCCGCTGCCGGGATGACCAGAGTGTAGGTCGTCTGCTTGCGGGCGAGGATGGCTTCAAGACGGTCAAGCAGCGCCGCAATCCCCTCCCCGGTCAAGGCCGATACAGGGCTCGGCGCCTCGGCGGTCAACGCCAGCCTTGCGCGTGCAGATACAGCCTCGCGGTCATCGGCTGACAACAAATCAACCTTGTTCCAGACCTCGATGACCGGGGTTGCGGTCTCGGTCGTGCCGATGCCGAGATCCTTGAGGATAGCCGTGACATCATCGGCCTGCGCCTGCGTGTCCTCATGCGCCACGTCCCGCACATGCAGAATGATGTCGGCCTCAAGCACGTCCTCCAAAGTCGCGCGAAAGGCCGCGACCAGCATCGTTGGCAAGTCGGAGATGAAGCCGACGGTGTCCGACAGGATGACGCGCGTGCCGTGCGGCAGCTTCATGGCGCGGGCGGTCGGATCGAGCGTGGCGAAGAGCATGTCCTGCGCCAGCACCTCGGCGCGCGTCAGCCGGTTGAACAGGGTTGATTTGCCCGCGTTGGTGTAGCCAACCAGCGCAATGACCGGGTACGGCACGCGCCGCCGGTTGGCGCGGTGCAGGCCGCGGGTGCGGATCACTGTCGCCAATTCATCCTCGATGCGCTTGATCCGCTCCTGAATGAGCCGCCGGTCAGTCTCGATCTGGGTTTCGCCCGGCCCTCCGAGAAAGCCGAAGCCGCCGCGCTGGCGCTCCAGATGGGTCCAGGACCGGACCAGCCGCCCTTTCTGATAATTGAGATGCGCCAGTTCAACCTGAAGCGCCCCTTCCTTGGTGCGGGCGCGACGGCCAAAAATCTCCAGAATCAACCCGGTGCGGTCGATCACCTTGCAGCCCCACGCCTCCTCAAGATTGCGCTGCTGCACCGGCGAGAGGGGCGCATCCACCGTCACAAGCTCGACGGCATGCTCCTTGATGAAGGTGGCCAGCTCTTCGACCTTGCCGCCGCCGAGATAGGTGGAAGGGCGGATCTCGCGCAACGGCGCCAGCTGCGAGTCAATAATGTCGAGATCAATGGCAAGCGCGAGGCCTGTCGCTTCATCAAGACGGGCCTGTGCGGCGCGCGGATTGGAATCAAGGCTGGCCTTGCCGCTGCGGGCGAGCCGCGCCTGCGCTGCCGGGGCCAGATAGGGGCCAATGACAAGCGCGCGCGTGGCTTTCGCGATGCTGCGCTCGAAATCGACGCCCTGCCCGCTCATCACCCCTTATCGCCGTCGTCGGCCGGGTCGAAGAGCTGCACGGGTGCGCCCGGCATGATCGTGGAAATGGCGTGCTTATAGACGAGTTGCGAGTGCCCATCCCGGCGCAGGAGCACGCAGAAATTGTCAAACCAGGTGACCACACCCTGCAACTTCACGCCGTTCACCAGAAAAATGGTCAGCGGAATTTTCTGTTTGCGCACATAGTTGAGGAACGTGTCCTGCAAGTTCTGGGCTTTTTCAGCGGGCATCTGTGTGTCCTTTATAAAATACGATCGCGGCAAAGATGACGGACTGATTCTGAACGAAAGAGGAATAAGGCCTTAACAGCGCGCCTACCACCTTCCTACAACAAAAAGTCGCAACCTCCAGCCTTCATCTTCCCAATTTTTCCGATACTTACGACCTATATAGCCGCAAGTTCCCGCTAGTCACCACCTATATTCAGCGATTTCAGCTTGCGGTGCAGGGCCGACCGCTCCATGCCGATGAACTCAGCGGTGCGCGAAATGTTTCCGCCAAACCGGTTGATCTGGGCGACCAGATACTCCTTCTCGAAGGCTTCGCGTGCCTCGCGCAGAGGCAAACTCAGCAGACGCTCACCTCCCGCACCGGTCGGCGTGGAGGGCACATGGGCCCCCACATCCTGCGGCAACATAGCCGGCGAAATTTCGACCGATGCATCCCCCGCAGCCAGAATCATCAGCCGCTCGATGTTGTTGCGCAATTGGCGGACATTGCCCGGCCAGTCATGGGACTGGAGGACCGCCAGCGCATCGGGCGCGATGCGGCGGCGCGCCAGACCTGTCGTCTGGGAAATGCGCTCCATGAAGAGATCGATCAGTTCAGGAATATCCTCGCGCCGCTCGGCCAGTCCCGGCACACGCAGCGGCACCACCGCGAGGCGATGATACAAATCCTCGCGTACGCGGCCCTCGGCAATCTCGGCCTGAAGGTCACGGCTGGTGGAGGAAATAATCCGCACATCGACCGTAACCTTGGTCGCGCCATTGACGCGCTGGAAATTCTGGTCCGTCAACACGCGCAGGATTTTGCCCTGCGTCTCGCGCGGCATGTCGGCAATCTCGTCAAGATAGAGTGTGCCGCCATGCGCCTCCTCCAGCGCGCCGGTGCGCCGCGGAGAGTCCGGCGAGGCTTCAACGCCAAACAATTCGATCTCCATGCGTTCCGGCGTGATCGTTGCGGCATTGACGATGACGAATGGACCAGAGGCCCGCTGCGACAGGGCGTGCATGGTGCGCGCCGCCAATTCCTTGCCGGCGCCGGGCGCGCCAGTGATCAGCACGCGCGCATTGGTTGGCGCCACGCGCTCAATGGCGCTGCGCAAATGATTGATGGCCACCGATGAGCCGGCAATTTCCGACGCTTGCGTCGATTGCTGCTTGAGAGCGCGCACCTCGCGGCGCAGCCGCGAATTTTCCAGCGCGCGTTCGGCCACCAGCAGCAACCGGTCCGCCTTGAAGGGTTTTTCAATAAAATCATAGGCGCCGCGTTTGATCGCAGAAACCGCGGTCTCGATGTTGCCGTGACCAGAAATCATCACCACTGGCAGATCATCATGGTCCTTCTTGATGGCATCCAGCACTTGCAAACCATCGAGGCGCGATCCTTGCAGCCAGATGTCGAGAAAAATCAGGCTTGGCCGGCGTGCCTGCACAGCGGCCAGCGCTTCGTCGGATGATCCCGCCGTGCGCGTCTGATAGCCTTCATCGGACAGAATGCCGGCGACAAGTTCGCGAATATCATTTTCATCGTCAACGACAAGAATATCAGCACTCATGAACCAGACTCCATGCGGACCGGCGGCGTATTATTGACGGCGCCGGTTTCAATCCCTGTTTGTGTCGATTGGGTGGCGATGCGCATGCGCACGCAGGCGCCGCGCCCTGCCGGATTATCCAGCAAATCAATGCCACCCCCGTGGTCTTCAAGAATTTTTCCGACAATGGCCAGCCCAAGCCCGGTGCCGGTGGCGCGCGTGGTCATGTAGGGTTCAAGCAGACGCTGGCGGTTTTCCTTGGGAAAACCGATGCCATTGTCGATCACGTCGATGGTTGCCATTCCGGAATCGGCATCCGTATGCAGAGCGATCGTAATCTGGCCCGGTCCGCGCTCCGCCGGATCGACAGCCGCGATGGATTCCGTTGCGTTCTTCACAATGTTCGTCACCGCTTGTCCGAGCAGGCGGCGATCAAACCGCGCAATCACTTTGCCTTCCGGCATCGCTGTTTCAATTTTTATATCGGGATAACCGACCCGCATGAGGAAAATCACCTCACGGATCATGTCAGCAAGATCATCAATTTCCGGCGCAGGCTTCGGCATGCGGGCAAAGGATGAAAACTCGTCGACCATCTTCTTGATGTCATCGACCTGCCGGATAATCGTGTCGGTGCATTGGTCGAACACCTGCCGGTCCTCGCCGATATTCTTGCCATAACGGCGGCGGATGCGTTCGACGGATAATTGGATGGGAGTCAGCGGGTTCTTGATCTCGTGGGCGATGCGGCGCGCCACGTCCGCCCAGGCCGAGGTGCGCTGCGCCGTGACGAGATCGGTGATGTCATCAAGGGTAATAATCAAGCCGTGATTGTCGTCGTCAGAGCGGTCCACTGTCAGACGGACATTGAGGAGCTGTTCGCGTCCGTCGCGAACCAGCGAAACATGGTGCTGCGCCTGCCTGCCTCTCAACGCGACAGGCTGCGTTGCAATCTGCCCCAGCTTCGGTTCGATCTCTTCAAGCGATTTGCCGACAATTTCGTGGGCCGGCAATTTCAGCAGTTTTTCCGCCGACGGATTGACGAGGGTCACTGTGCCGGCGGCATCAAGGCCGATGACACCAGCCGAGACCCCGGAAAGAATGGCCTCTGTGAAACGGCGGCGCTGGTCGATAATGTCTGCGGCGGCGGTCAGGTTTTCATGCTGGCGCTGCAGTTCCGAAGTCATCTTGTTGAAGGTCTGGCCGAGATGCGCCAGATCGCCGTCGCTGGTGCGCACCGGCACGGCCACCGCATATTCGCCCTGCGACACGCGGTCGGTCGCGGCAATGAGCCGGCGGATCGGCGCCACGAGGCGGTTGGCGAAATTCAGGCCGAGCCAGGCGGCTGACAACAGAACGATCAGCGCCACCAGCGCATACATGGTGGCGAACGCCGCCTGCAACGCGCCTTTTCTCTCCTCAAGCACGCGATAGTAAGTGAGGCCGGCATCGGCGACGCGCGGAAATTCGATGGCGCGCGGATCGACCGGACGTGCGCCATAGAGAAACACGTCATCGTAATTGCTGAGGCGGAAGATGACGCGGAAAATATTGCCTTCCTGCGGCACCATGCACCAGGGTTCGCCGTCGCTGGCCGCTTCCAGTTCCTGTGCCGTGGGCGGCGGCACCGTGCCGATGACGCGCAGCTCGATCCGATCAATCAACGTCTCGTCCTTGCGCACCATCATGGTGACCGGAAATTCCAGATAATTCGCGCGCGAGGTGATGAAGCGCCGGAACAGGTCGCGGTCCTGATCATACATCGGCTTGGCGCGGTCGATGTCGCCGGCCATCAGCGTGATCTCGCGCGTCATGGTGCGGCACTGCGCTTCGGTATAGGCCTTGGCGATCTCCGATGAGCCAGTGATCACGTCGCGCACTGTGGAGGAGAACCACGGCTCCAGTCCGCGGTCGAGCGTCACATAGGCGACGATGGCCATGACAATTGCAGGGAAGGTCGCGACGAAACTGAACCAGCGCATGATGCGGCTGTGGAGTTTCGCGCCCGCAGCGCCACTGCGCTTGGCGCGCCAGAGCGCAAAACCTTCGCGCGCCACGACGATCATCAGCAGCGCGATCAAACCGAAATTGATGGCGAAGAAAATGGCGAGCGTGCGTTCGCCAAACACCAGCGGCACAAGACCGGCCAGAGTCATAAACGTGGCGACCGCCGAAGCCAGCGCCAACGTGACCAGCACCATGCCGAGGAACGCCGAAATGCGCCGCTTGGCCAGCCGGTCGATTTCGCTATGGGTCGCGTCCGGTTCTGAAGGCGTCAGGGTCATGTCA
>JBOFFO010000298.1:0-8047 GCA_051648665.1 Beijerinckiaceae bacterium
TCAAATGCCCAGACGCCGGTGATCACCGTGGCGATGCCAAACAGCAGCGCAAAGATGCTGTCGCCGAGAATATAGCGCCCGCCATAGGATTCGAGCTTGTCCTTGCCGACGACGGAATAAACGCGATCAATATCGGCCCATCCATAGCCCTTGTGGCACCGCTCCAGCAGGTGGGGCGAGACATCGCCAAAGGTGCTGCGCCGCCAATAGTGCAGCAGCAGCCACACGCCGAGCGAAACCGCCAGAAAAGCCAAAGCGATGCGGCGCAGGACTTCAAGCTGGTAGCTGTCGGTCTGCACACAGGCCATCATGTCAATCATGGTCACTTGCCCCTGAAACGCCGGGCGGTCAGGCCACCCATTCTCTCCGCTAGTTAGCGCGAACCGGGCGCAGGGGGCAAATCGCGCGGAAGCGGCAGAACCAAACCGCGAGGGCAGCGCTCAAATCGCGGTCAGCGCCTGCGCAATGTCCTCGATCAGGTCGTCAACATCCTCCAGCCCAACCGAGAGGCGCACAAGTCCGTCACCGATTCCCAGTTCCGCCCTCGCCTCCGGCGTCAGGCGCTGGTGGGTCGTGGTGGCGGGATGGGTCATCAGCGACTTGGCATCGCCGAGATTGTTCGAGATGCGGATGATCTTCAGGGCATTCATGAAGCGGAAGGTTTCCGCCTTGCCGCCATCGATGGCGAACGAGACCATATTTCCCTTGAGCTGCATCTGGCGCGCGGCGAGTTCTGCCTGCGGATGATCGCTGCGGCCGGGATAAAGCACACGGGCGATACGGTTCATGGTGGCAGCGGCGTCCGCCAGTTTTGCCGCATTCGTGGTCTGCTTTTCCACGCGCAGCGGAAATGTCTCCAGGCCTTTCAGCAAAACCCACGCATTGAATGGCGAGAGCGATGGGCCTGTGTTGCGGATGAACGGCAAGAGTTCATCCGTGATGAATTTCTGCGAACCAAGCACAACGCCGCCCAAACATCGGCCCTGCCCGTCAATATGCTTGGTGGCAGAATAGGCGACGACATCTGCGCCCAGTTCCATGGGCCTATGGCCGAACGGGGTTGCAAAGACATTATCCACCACCAGACGCGCGCCGCAGGAATTGGCGATGCGTGCAACAGCCGCGAGATCAACCAGTTCCAGTGTCGGGTTCGAGGGCGTTTCGCAGAAAAAAACCTTTGTGTTGGGACGCACGGCGTTGCGCCAAGACTCAATATCGCGGCCATCGATGATGGTCGTGGCAACGCCGAAGCGCGGCAGCCAGTCCTCGACAATGTAGCGGCAGGAACCAAACAGCGCGCGAGACGACACAACATGATCACCGGCGCGCAGCTGGCAGATCAGCGCGGCAAAGACCGCCGCCATGCCGGTTGCTGTGGCGCGCGCCGCTTCCGCCCCTTCGAGCAGCGCCATGCGCTCCTCGAACATCTGCACGGTCGGATTGCCGAAGCGGCTGTATTGGAAGCCGGGCTCCTCATTCTTGAACCGCGCTTCCGCACTTTCGGCCCGATCATAGACAAACCCGGAACTCAGGATCAGCGCCTCGGAGGTTTCTCCGAACGGCGTGCGCAGGCCACCGCCATGCACCATCTGGGTCGCAAGTCTGGGCGCTTTACCGCCCTGTGCCGTTCGATTTGCCATTATCGTCGTCCTTTATAACGAACGACATTTGGTCCGGATTTGCAAACCCGTCAAGCCGGGCGCGTGGCAAAGCGGGTGTCAAACGGGCGATATAGCGACTTTTTGCTCGATGGCGCCGAAGATCGAGCGCCCCTTCGCGTCTTTCATCTCGATGCGCACGGTGTCGCCATCGGCCAGAAACGGCGTTTTGGGTGCGCCGCCAACAATCGTTTCAACCATGCGTTGTTCGGCGATGCAGGAATAGCCCCGTCCGCCCTCCGCCACCGGACGACCGGGACCGCCAGACGAATCCTTGTTCGAGACCGTGCCCGATCCGATGATCGTTCCCGCCCCCAGCCGCCGCGTTTTGGCCGCATGGGCAATCAGGCGCGGAAACTCGAACGTCATTTCCTCTCCCGCATGGGGCGCGCCGAAGGGCTTGCTATTGATGTAGGACAGCAGCGGCAGCGATACCTTGCCGCCATCCCAGGCATTGCCGAGTTCATCAGGCGTGACAGCGACAGGCGAAAACGCAGAGGACGGCTTGGTGTGAAAAAATCCGAACCCCTTCGCCAGTTCCGCCGGTGCGAGGTTGCGCAGGGAGACGTCATTCACCAGCATAACAAGCCGGATATGGCCACGCGCATCCGCTTCGCTCACGCCCAGCGGAACATCGCCGGTGATAACCGCGATTTCCGCTTCCAGATCGATGCCGTGGGCGGCATCCGGCAAGGCAATGTCATCGCGCGGTCCCAGAAACGTGTCGCCGGCGCCCTGATACATCAACGGATCGGTCCAGAAGCTCGGCGGCATCTCGGAATTGCGTGCCTTGCGCACCAGCTCGACATGGTTGACGTAGGCGGAACCGTCCGCCCATTGATAGGCGCGCGGCAGCGGGCTCATGCATTCATGCTCGTGAAAGCGAAAAGTTGGCACTGAACCGAGTTCGACTTGCTCCGCCAGCGCGCGCAAGCGCGGTTCGACATTCTCCCAATCGTCAAGCGCGGCCTGCATGGTCGGCGCAATCCGGTTGGCTTCGACAGCATGGCGCAAATCCCGCGACACGATCACAAGCCGGCCATCGCGGCCCTGTTTTAGCGAAGCAAGTTTCATAAGAGGCGTTGGTCCCGCTGTTGGCGTGATCCCGCGAGAGTGCGGCAGTGAATGCTAGGTTGAGCTGTTCGCCTTGTCCATGCCACGCCTGCTTCATCCAAGCCTGTGAAGCCGATCGAGCAGCGCATCGACATCAGCGTGTGTCTGATAAATTCCGAAGCCGAAACGTAGCCGGTCCGCGCGCACATCGGTGACAATGCCCGCATCATGCAGGCGCTGATACCATTGAGCCGCAGCGGGATGAGCGAAGGTCAAGAAATTCCCGCGCGCCCGCTCTTCCAACGGCACAACAAGACGGTCAGCCTGCATCGGCCATTCGGCGCGCTCCGGCAATCCCGCCATGAAGCGGTGTTGCAGGGCAAGCGCATGGGCATGAATAGCCGCAGCATCGACCTTTTCCTGATCCAGCCAGCGCATCACCGCATGCAGGCGATAAAGCCCGGAGGGATCGAAGGTCGCGCCCATGAAGCGCCAGCCGCCGGCAGCATATCCGACCTCACCCTGCTGTGCGCTGAGGCTGGCAAAGCCCGCATACCAGCCCGTGTTGCGCGGCCGTGCTCCAAATCCGGGCGGTGCATGCATGAAACAGCACCCCTCCCCCGCCATCGCATATTTATAGCCGCCCGCGATGTAAAAAACATCATCGGAAATTGTTGAAAGATCGCAGGCGCGCGCCATGAAATGGTGGTAGCCGTCAATCGCAATAAATCGCCCCGGCGCCTTTACGGCGCGCACCAGCGCTTCAAGGTCTGTCATAGCGAAGCCGGAATTAAACAGCACATGGCTGACAAACACCATATTCGTCGCGGGTGTTTGCCGCACCGCTTCAATGATGCGTTGATGCAATGTTGAAAAGGGCTGCGCCGCAACCGTTTTGAGTTTCACCACCCCATCTTCCACCAGCCTGTCGATCTGCCGCCGGAAGGAATGAAATTCACTGTCTGTCGCAACGATGGTGACAGGCTTGTCCGCCGGAAAGCAGGACAGCAAACGGTTCAGCAATTCATGCGTGTTGGGCGCAACGACCAGTGTGTCAGGATCGGGCAGACGGAGGTGGCGCGCGATGGCGGCTTTCACCTCGGACCAGATTTCTCCAAGAATATGCTGCCATTTGTCATCCGTGAAGCGGGCGCCATCGTCCCAGCACGCCTGTTGCGCATCACGGGTGACATCAGGCCACCAATGATGACTGTGCGCGGCAAAATGCAGGCGCGTGCCGGCGGCGGCGCGGAAACGGGAAAAACCGTCCGCCACACGGCCCGGCAGAATAACGGGTTCAGACGGCACAGCGCAGCCTTTTCATGATTGCAGTGACAGCCAGATGTTTTAAGCTTAGAATAATTGTCGGCCCTGTCAAAGGAGACCGCCATGACGGATGCGCCCCAAAGCCGCGTTGAATCGGCCATGCATGTCGATCTGAAGGATCGGGTGTCCTATGGCTCCTATCTGCGGCTCGACCAGTTGCTCGGCGCGCAAAAGCCGCTGACGGCAGAGCATGACGAGATGATGTTCGTCATCGTCCATCATGTGCAGGAGCTGTGGTTGAAGCTCGTTGCGCATGAATTGACGGCGGCGATTGCTGCAATCCAGCGCGATGAATTGTCGGTGGCGTTCAAATCCACTGCGCGCGTCTCGCGCATTCAGGAGCAGCTTCTGCAAGCCTGGGATGTGCTCTCGACCATGACGCCGGCGGATTATCTGAAATTCCGCGGCGCCTTCGGCGCGGCATCCGGATTCCAATCGTACCAGTACAGGCTGGTGGAATTTACGCTCGGCGCGAAGGACGCCAAGATGCTTCTGCCGCACCGGCACAACCCGGAGGCCCATGCGATGCTCGACAAGGCGTTGCACGCGCGCAGCATTTATGACGAGGCGCTGGCCTTGCTCGCGCGACGCGGATTTGCGGTGCCCGCCAGCGCCCTTGATCGCGACTTCAGCATTGTGCGTCCCTTCGATCCTGCGGTGCGTGACCTGTGGGCTGACATCTACCGCCATGCGGACACCCACTTCGACCTTTACCAACTTGCTGAGGAACTCGTCGACCTGGAGGACTGGTTTCAGCAATGGCGGTTCCGGCATATGAAAACAGTCGAGCGCATCATCGGGTTCAAGCGTGGCTCCGGCGGCTCGTCGGGCGTCGGCTTCCTGCGCACAGCGATCGACATGTCGTTTTTCCCGGAACTCTGG
Organism: Beijerinckiaceae bacterium; assembly: GCA_051648665.1. Lineage (GTDB taxonomy): Bacteria > Pseudomonadota > Alphaproteobacteria > Rhizobiales > Beijerinckiaceae > Terrirubrum. Next base: position 4,920 of record JBOFFO010000298.1, read on the forward strand.
GACGTGCGCACCGTGCTGTGATTCTGCGCCCGTGCGCGGGTTTGCCCGGCGTCGGAGCTGTGGCATAAAACCTGGTAACAGGTCAGGAGGAACTGATGACTGCTTCTACCCCCCATCGTCGCCGCTTTCTCAAAGGCAGCGCACTTGTTGCCGCTGGCAGCGCCATCGCGTCACCGGCCATTGCGCAATCTGCGCCGGAAGTGAAATGGCGCCTGACATCGAGCTTTCCCAAGCAGCTCGACGTCATTTTCGGTGCTGCGGGCGTGCTCGCAAAGGCTGTCGCTGATGCGACTGACAACAAATTCCAGATTCAGGTGTTTTCCGCCGGCGAAATCGTGCCCGGCTTACAGGCGCTCGATGCGGTGGAATCAGGCGCGGTCGAATGTGCGCAAACGCCACTTTATTTTTACGCCGGCAAGGATCCGACACTCGCTTTTGCCACGGGCACGCCGTTCGGCATGAACACGCGGCAGCAAGAAGCGTGGTGGCATTTCGGCGGCGGCAAGGAAATCATCAACAGCACGCTAGCAAAGTTCAAGGCGATTTCATTTCCGGCTGGCAATTCCGGCACGCAGATGGGTGGATTTTTCCGCAAGGAAATTCAGTCCGTCGATGATCTCAAGGGCCTGAAATTCCGTATCGGCGGTTTTGGCGGGCGGGTGCTTGCCAAACTCGGCGTCGTGCCACAGGGCATTGCGCCGGGCGACCTTTATCCGGCGCTGGAACGCGGCACGATCGACGCGGCGGAGTTTGTCGGCCCGGCCGATGACGAGAAGCTCGGCCTGCATCGCGTCGCCAAGTATTATTATTATCCCGGTTTCTGGGAAGGCGGCGCGATGATGCATCTCGCGGTCGGTCTTGAAGCCTATGAAAAACTGCCGGCCAACTATAAGGCCATTCTCCAGCATGCGTGCGAGGTCGCCAACAAGAACATGATGGGCGGCTTTGATGCGAAAAATCCGCCCGCACTGCGGCGCATGATTGCATCAGGTGCCGAGCTGCGCGCCTTCCCGCTACCGGTGATGGAAGCCTCGCTCAAAGCCGCCAATGAACTCTATGCGGAAATTGCCGCCAGCAATGAAGGGTTCAAGAAGGCGCTGGAAAGCTACAACGCTTTCCGCGGCGAGGAATTGCTGTGGTGGGAGGTGGCCGATTATTCCTTCGATACCTTCATGGTCCGCACCAAGGGCCGCAGCTGAGTGTGAAGCAACGCCGCGCAGCACACACCCTGTGCGGCCTGCTTTAACGAAGCATTTACTATCTCGGCCTTTCATGGATTGCGTAGCGCCGCGCCGCGCGGCGTCCAACATGGATGGTTTTTCCTTTGCGACGCCTGCCCCTTGTTCTGGTGGCCCTTGTCGCCGGTGCAGCTTGCGCCGCGTCTGCGTATGCGCAAAGCGCGGCTTGTATCGAGTATCGCGCTGAACGCGCAACATTGGAACGGTCAGCAGCGCAACCCGATCCGGCCGCGCAGGCGCGCCTCCAGCATGCGTGGCAGCAAATGGGCTGCGGTCGCAGCCTTTCTGTCTTCGGCGCCTCCGCCGAATGCGAGGGGATTGCACAGCGGCTGGGCCAGATGCGCGATGGGCCTGCGCTTTCGCGTGGATCGGCGGCGCGGCATGCGGAATTGTCGCGCCTGATCGATACCTATTGCCAGCCGCAAGCTCTTGTGCGGCAACGCAACGCGCGCGGATCGTCAGTGACCATCGACAGCAACACGGCGTTGAGCGCTGACAGCCTCAATGCGCCGGTCACGGCTGGCCCCATCGATGGCGACGTGATCGTTGAAGACATGAAGCCACCTGCCCCGCCGCCGCCGGTTAACGCAACCTGCGTGCGGTTGTGTGATGGATTTCCCTTTCCTCTATCGCGCAGCCCCGGCGGCGCGGAAGGCGCTGACGAGATGTGTCAGGCCCTGTGCCCCGGCGCGCAAGCGAAGGCCTATTTTCGCAATGGCCCCAACCTGAGCAACGCGGTCGGCTCGGACGGCAAGCGCTACGCGGCGCTGGAAACGGCGGGTTTGCACAAGAAGCAATTCGATCCGCGCTGCACCTGCAAGGCGCAAGGCCAGACCTGGAACAGCGCCTTGCGCCGGGCGCGAGAACTGTCCGGCGCGGAGAGCGACGACACGATTGTCAGTGATGCGCCCATGCGCGCATCCGATCTCAGCAAATTGCGCGGCACAGCGGCTGCGGAGTCACGGCCGCGCAAGCGTGGACCGGCTGCCATTGATCCCGAGGATGATCCGCTGCCACTGGACCAGCCGAAAGGCATCGTGCATCTCACTCCGATCGCGCCGCCGATAGCCAAGCCGGCAGAGGCGCCTCAGGGGGCGACCGATGCGCCCGGCAACAGGACCGTGCGCGTGGTCGGCCCGACGATCGATACAGGCTCCGTGCCGGGACTGGGCGTCCAACGCACCGACAAGGATCGCCGACCCTGATCGCCACCGGCGTGCCGCAATTCGTTCATCGAACCAATAGCTGCGGCATGCGTTATTGGCTGAACAGGTCCTTGAGGATGATTCCCATGCTGAAATTCCGACACCTTGCCCTCGGCGCGTTCGCAGCGGCAGTCATCGCCGGCGGAGTAACCGCTATGCCTTCACCGGCCGCTGCGCAGATTTACTTTGGCACTCAGCCGCCCGTGGTGGATTACGAGCGTGACCGCCGCCGTGAGATGTGGCGTCAGCGCCGCGAAATGGAGCGGCAGGATGCCTATGAGCAAGGCCGCCGCGATGCCCGCAGGAACCAAGGGGACCGGGATCAATGGGGCGAGCGACGCCGGCCCGTTCGCTGCGAAATGTACCGCGTCCAGCGACCGGATGAGTGGGGCCGCATGCGCACCTATCGCGAACAGCGCTGCCGCTGACGCTATTGAAAAATAAAAGCCCGGCCACTGCCGGGCTTTTTTATGAGAAGTCGATCACATCACTGCTGCGTTGCGGCGGTCCATTTCTATACAAAGCTCTGTCACTGTCGTTGACCACACGGCCCGCATCACGGAAACGGTTCGTGATCGGATAGCGGCGGTCGCGGCCAAAATTCTTTCGCGTCACCTTGACGCCGGGCGCAGCCTGTCTTCGCTTGTATTCGGCAATATATAAAAGTCGCTCGACCTTTTTCACC
>JBOFFO010000299.1:0-1813 GCA_051648665.1 Beijerinckiaceae bacterium
GGCCTCAGGCCAGCGCCGCCGCTGTGCGCTGAAAAACCCGCAGCGTTTTGAAGTCTCCGATCTCCTTCACGGCTCCGGTCTGGGCCAGCGCATCAATATCGGGAATGCTGGCCGCATAGGCCTGCGAGCGGGTGTAGAACAGGATATAGCCGCCGGGGCGTGTCTTGCGCGTGAGAATTTTCATCACCTCAAGATCAGTGAGCGCGCCATAGGCATCATTCTGCGCTGTGCGAAATTCGCGGGTATGAAATAATGACACCACATCGAATTCCGGCAGCAATTTTTCATTGAGCATGTAGATGTCGCCGAAATAGGCGAGATAGGGCTTCGCCAGCTTGGGGTTGGCGATGATCAGCTTGACATATTCCTCATACTCGGTCGGCGAGGCGGTAATGCCGAAGACACTATTGTTGCGGCCGTCCTCCAGCGCACGCAGGCCGACGAGATGATGGCCGCCGGTGCCGAAATGATACACCGCGCCGTTGCGAATATCCCGGTCAGCGATGAAATCCATGAGATGCGCGTCACACGGGCACACCTCCTCCATGAACGGCCAATTGTCTTTGTAAATGTGCAGTTCGCTCACTGTTTCGTTCCTTGTTATCCTGCCCGCAACCATTCCGCTTTCGCCCTGAATGGCAAGTGAATTATGGCAAGTGAATTATGCCGAGTGAATTGCTGCGCTCCGATGCAGGCCCGCCTTTGTCGCCGGCCCGTCAGACGCCGCGCCACACCGGTGCGCGCTTGGCGAGAAAAGCATCCATGCCTTCGCGAAAATCGGCGCTGAGATAGGCCTTCACGATCAGGTCATGGTCGGGCACGCCGGTTAGCCCAGCGCGGCGCAGCCGGATCAGCGCTTCCTTGGTGGTGGCGATCGTCAGCGGCGCATGGTCTTTCATGCCCGCCGCCAGCGTCTGCGCGCGGGCCAGAGTCGCCGCATGGTCGGCATGAACCTCATGCAGGAACCCGAGGCTGCGCGCCTCTTCAGCACCGTAGAGCCGCGCGGTCAGCACCATCTCGCGCACCCGGGCCGGGCCGACGAGTTCGCACAGGCGGGCGTAATTCGCCATGGATAGGCAGTTGCCGAGCGTGCGCGCGATGGGAAAGCCGAAGCGCGCATCGGCGGCGGCGAAACGCAGATCGCACACCGCCGCAATCACGGCCCCACCGCCGGTACACACCCCGCCGATGGCGGCAATCGTCGGCTTGGGACAATCCTCGATCTGGCGCAGCACCGCCTCGATGCGGTTTTCGTAACCCAGCGCGTCTGCTTCCGTGCGCACATCGCGGAACAGCGAAATATCGGTTCCGGCGGCAAAGGCTTGGGGATGGCCGGTGATCACCAGCGCATGGATGGCCGGGTCCGCCGTTGCCTCGGCACAGGCGGTCGCTACCGCATCATACATGGCGTAGGTCATCGCATTGCGCGTGCGCGGGCGGTTCAGTGTCAGCGTCAGCACGCCGTCATGGCGGTCGGTCAGCACGTCTTCGGTCATGGCAAAGGAGTCCGCACAGGGGCAAGCAGGGCTTGCTCCGTCGCACCGGGCGGGCGGCCTCGTCAATGCGTCTGCACAGGGGCGCAGCGCTCCGCCCATGGTTCACTGGACTCCGGCAAGCCCCTGCCGTAACAAACCCGTGATGACGGTGCTTGCCTTGTCCCTTCCGGGCCGGGCAGGTGAAACGGGAATGCGGTTACGGCGCAACGCGCCGGATTCCGCAGCTGCCCCCGCAACTGTAGGCGGATGATGCCGCCGGCCATGAAGCCACTGTCCGCGATGCGGATGGGAAGGCGGCCGGAGGAACCCCGCGAGCC
>JBOFFO010000300.1:0-1621 GCA_051648665.1 Beijerinckiaceae bacterium
AACGGCAGAGCGCACCCGGAACGGATAGGCGGCAGCCAGCTGCGCCGTAATCCGTGCGCCCATAGAATAGCCAATGACATCGGCGCGCGGAATATCGAGATGATCCATCAGCCGGCGCACATCTTCGGCCATGATGGCAGGACCATAGAGCGCCGAATCATACAGCTTCTCGCTCCGGCCATGACCGCGATGGTCGAGTGCGATCACCCGGAAGCCGGACCGGGCCAGAAGGTTCGTCCAGGTGGTGTGGACCCAGTTCACGGCGTGGGTCGAGGCAAAGCCGTGGACAAGCATAACCGGGTCGCCGCGGCCCGGCTCCAAACCAGCATCATGCGGCGCGACATCAATGTATTCGATGCGCACGCCATCGGAATCAAAGCTATGCATTGGGTTCGTGGGTCTCCGGATCGTCGGCACCTTACTGACCGCGCCCTGCCCGGCAAGCAAGGGGGCGCATGCGCTCCATGACAAGCGCTCAACCCCGCTGTGCTTCGGACGTTTTGCCGCTGGCGTTGCCGGTATCCGCACATTATGGTGCGCCGCGAAATCAGGCAGCCAGACGGGTGCAGCATGGCCGACCACGGCGTCCCCCATTTTCACAATGATTCCGGCGTCAGCCGCATCGAAATCGGCGCGAAGCGTTTCATGTGCATCGGCGCTACGCCGCCTTTCGATCACCCGCATGTGTTTCTCGACATGGGCAGCGATGCGGAGATCATCTGCCCCTATTGCTCGACCCTGTTCAGCTACAAGGCGAGCCTGCATGGCGATGCGACCGTGCCGCCCGGTTGCGGCTGGCATGGCAATGATGAGGCCGATGGCATCAAGACCGCAGGCGTGCCGCTCGCTTCCCACAAGGCGGCGTGAAAGCCGGGAGTGACGCCATGACGGCGCCTGCCGGTTTGCAGCGGCCCATCGCCATTGCCGGAGCCGGGATCGGCGGCCTGACCGCAGCATTGGCGCTGGCGCAAAAGGGGTTTCCGGTCACGATTATCGAGCGCGCCACCCGGTTCGAGGAGGTGGGCGCCGGCCTTCAGATCACGCCCAACGCCTCGCGCGTGCTGATCGGCCTCGGCCTTGGCGGCGCGCTGGCGAAGACCGCTACTGCCCCCGAAGCCATCGACATCCGCCGCATCGCCGAACCGCGCGCCTATGCGTCGATTTCGACCGGCGACATCGCTCGCCGTTTCGGCGCACCGTACTGGGCGCTGTTGCGGGCGGATTTGCAGCGCGTGCTGCTCGATGCCGTGCGCGCCACCCCGGGAATCCAGATTCTCGTGGGACGTGCGGTCGAGAGCCTTGCCGAGCATGAGGATGCCGTCACCGTCCGTTTCGTGACCGAATCCGGGACACAGGAAACCCTGGATGCCCATGCGCTGATCGGCGCCGATGGCGTCTGGAGCCGCGTGCGCCATCTGGTCGGCGACCAGACGCCCAACCAGTTCACCGGTTTTGAAGCGTGGCGCGCTCTGATCCCGGTCGAAGCGGCGCCCGCCTATATGCGCCAGCCCCGCATCGGATTGGCGATGGGCCGTGACATGCACCTCGTGCATTATCCGGTCGGCGGCGGCACGCTGCTGAATGTCGTGTTTGTCCGCCGGGCGCTGAAACCGCGCGAGGG
>JBOFFO010000301.1:0-4082 GCA_051648665.1 Beijerinckiaceae bacterium
CTTGTTCGGCGCCCCCGGCCGCACGCAGATCGTTGGCAGGCGGATGCCGACGCCATCGAATATGCCCTTGCGCGTGTAATCCGCCAGCAGAAATTCGCCAATGGCTTTTTGCGTGCCATAGGAAGTCAGCGGCGTGAGATGAAATTCATCCTCGATTTTTTCATGAAAGGGTGCGCCGAACACCGCAATCGATGAGGTGAACACTACACGCGGATGATAGCCCTCACCCACCGCGCGAATGGCCTCGAAGAGTCTGTAAGTGCCGTCGAGATTGATGCGATACCCCTTGTCAAAATCCGCCTCCGCTTCGCCGGATACAATCGCAGCGAGATGGAAAATCACATCAGGCTTTTCCGCCACGAGCTTGGCCGCCGTGCCCGGCTTGGAAAAATCCGATGCCTTCACGGTGCTGGGAAACGGGCAGCCCTTCGGCGCCGCAGGCTTCACCACATCATGCAAGATGGCGTGGGTGATTTTCTGTTTGCCGAGCTTGCCGTCTCTCGCCAGCCGCTCCAGCAACTTGCGACCGACCATGCCGGCCGCACCGAAGATCAGGATTTTCATGGGATTCCCTAATGACAGTAGGAGACAGAATCGAGAATGGGGCAGCGGCCTGACTTGCCTGCGCCCGGCGGATCAAGCGGAACATGGCCGCCACCGCCGGGACTGCCGGCGAACACGCCATGCCCGATGGTGACGCCGGGGCCGATGCGCACGGAGGGGTGCGGTGCGAGCGATGAACGCGTGCCATCCGGCCAGAGGATGGCGCGGCCCTCATAAAGGCCGGCGCGCCCATCATCGCAGGTAACGCTCACGCCCTGCCGCGTACAATTTTGCGCCACGGCCACACTGCCAAACAGTGTGGCCAGCAAGGCAATCAGCACAGGCGCGGCCATGCGCGTCACAACGCAAAACCGCCATCGGCGAGGTGAATTTGACCCGTGGTGTAGCTCGCTTCATCAGAGCCAAGATATACCGCCAGCATGGCGATTTCTTCTGCTGTGCCGAGCCGGCCCATCGGTTGCCGGTCGATGAAAGCCTGCAGCACCTCACTCACCGGTTTGCCGGATGATTCCGCCAGCGCCGCAATGCGATCATCGAGCGACGGCGACTGAATGGTGCCGGGACAGATGGCGTTGACGCGCACGCCCTGCTTGATGAAATCCGCCGCGACCGCCTTGGTCAGGCCGATCACCGCCGCCTTCGTCGTGCCATAGACATAGCGGTTGGGAATGCCGCGCACGGATGACGCGCCGGACGAGATATTGACGATCGACCCGCGGCCCTTTTGCAGCATCCCCGGCAGCCAGGCCCGAATGGTCCGGTGCATTGACCGCACATTCAGGTCAAACGCGAAATCCCATTCCTTGTCGGTGCAGTCGAGAATGGTGCCATGATGCACATAACCTGCACAATTCAGGAGAATATCTACCGGGCCGATCCGCGCGGCAAATTCCTCAACCGCTGAATCCGATGTCACATCGAGCTTGGCGGCGCGCGCGCCCGTTATGGTTTTCACCTTGTCATCATGCAGATCGGTCGCGTGCACCACCGCGCCTTCGCGCAGCAACGCTTCAGCAATGGCGCGGCCAATGCCTGCACCTGCCGCCGTCACCACTGCAACCTTGCCCTGAACCCGTCCCGTCATTCGTCATATCCACTTCGAAAAATGCACCACCCGGCGATCCGGCATCTCCTCGATGCGGTCGATACGGTAGCCGCGCCGCTGATACCACGCCACATTGTCGCTGAGCTTTTCGCCGGTCAGCAGCCGCACCGTGCGAAAACCCAGATCATGCGCCCGCTTTTCCGCCGCATCGAGCAGTTGATTGCCCAGCCCCTTGCCCTGCGCGCGTGGAGCGACCGCGATGCTCCACAGTTCCATGTGATCAGCTTGCGGCAAAAGAATAATCGCGCCGCAGACGCCGTCCGCATCCTCCGCGAGCCAGACCTCGCCATCATGCATCACCGCGCCATAATCCGCGAGCAGCGGGATTGGCGTAACGCCCAACAGCACGGCATTTTTGGCATAGGCGTGCTGCTGCAACGCCTCGACCGCCGGACGATCCGCCGGCGTTGCCCGCCGCAACGCGCCGAGAGGGCCAGCATGCCGCGCGGCCATCATCACACCCAGCGCCTGCTTCTGCCGCCCCGCCGCATCGAAATTCGCTGCCGCCAGCCAGCGCTGATAAATTGCCTTTAAGGCCGGCCATTCCGCATCGGTCATGGAAAACCAGGCCGTGTCGCGGTTCTTGCCCTTCACCACCATGTGCTGGCGGAACACCCCCTCAAAGGTGAACCCGAACCGCTCCGCCGCCCGTTTCGACGGCATATTGGCGTTGTCGCATTTCCATTCGAACCGGCGATATCCCAGCTCATCGAACGCATGGGCTGCAAACAGATAAAGCGCCTCGGTGGCGACGCGCGAGCGCGCAATCGGCGCACCCCAGAGAATGGAGCCGATTTCGATCACGCCATGCGCCGGATCAATGCGCATGAGCGCCTGCCGTCCGCCGGCTTTTCCCGTCGCCTTGTCAACGACGACCCAGAACATCGGATCCCCCGATGTGCGCATCGCATCGAGCCACGGGTCGAGCGCCGCGCGGCTTTGCGGCGGCACATCGAACAGATAGCGGAACCGCTCCTCCGTCCCCGGCCCGCTGGAAATCGCGAACAGATCATCCCCATGCCGCGCCGGATCGAGCGGCTCAAGCCGCGCATAGGCGCCATCCAGCGTGCGCGGCTGCGGCCGTGGCCGCGCCTTCCACTGCGAAAGATCAGCGGCCATCGAGTCCGCGCTCCCGCAAATCCTCGGCAAAAAATACGCCCAGCGGCGCGCTGCGTCCGACATCAGCAAAACCGCCGAATGTGCCCGACTTCACGATTTCTTCCGTTGCGCGCATGAAGCCGGACCACGCCGCGCGCGCCAGCGCGCCACCAATGGAAATGCGCCGAACGCCGGCATCCCGCAGCTGCGCGACGGATAGCCCCATATCCATATACATCAGGAAATTGACCGGCTTGCCCTGCGCCGCAGCAACAACTGCGCGCACGTCTTCCAGCGTGCGCAGGCCCGGCGCATAAAGCACATCAGCGCCAGCCTCGGCATAAGCGGAAAGCCGCGCCAACGCCTCTGTCATTGGTTCTTTGTGGCCAGTCAGAAAACATTCCGCCCGCGCCGTGAGGACAACGCCGGAGCCGGTCTCATCAATCGCGCGCCGCGCCGCCGCAATCCGCGCAACAGCCAGATCGCGCGGATACAGCGGCGCCGTTTTGCGGCCCGTCGCGTCCTCGACGGACAGGCCAGCAACACCGGTGGCAACGCAACGCTTGACGTTGACTGCCACATCCTCCGGCGCATCCGCATAAGCGTTCTCGAAATCGGCATTGACCGGAAGATCGGGCACTGCGGCAACAAGGTCGGCAATATGCGCGAGCATCATGTCCAGCGGCACATCCTGATCAGCGCGCGCCTGCGTGAATGCAAAGCCCAGACTGGTTGTCGCCAATGCCTTGAAGCCCTGCGCGCGCAAATAACGGGCGCTGCCCGCATCCCACGGATTCGGCATGACGAAACAGCCTGTTTCGTGCAGGGCGCGAAAACGCTGGATGCGGTCGGCCGGCATGGCAGGCTCAGTGATTGTCGCGCGGCACGCCGCGCGGCGCACCTTTCGCGCCCGGCTTTTGCGCAATGCGCTGATATTTCACCGCCGGTTTCAGCACCATGCCGTTCGACAGCTCATCAATCATGCCGCGCTGGATTTCCTGCCACGGCGTCTGGCTGGCGGGATAATCATAGCCCTTCTTGGCGAACTCGGCCTTGCGCTTCGCCAGTTCGGCATCATCGATCAGGATATTCGCCGTGCGCTTTTTCAGATCGATGCGAACCCGGTCACCACTTTTCAGAAGCGCCAGCCCGCCGCCCGTCGCCGCTTCCGGCGACGCATTGAGAATCGAGGGCGAGCCTGATGTGCCTGACTGTCGCCCGTCGCCGATGCAGGGCAGCGACGTCACCCCCTTCTTGATGAGATAATCAGGCGCGCGCATGTTCACCACCTCCGCTGCGCCGGGATAACCAACAG
>JBOFFO010000302.1:0-6027 GCA_051648665.1 Beijerinckiaceae bacterium
GACTCAGGCTGTGCGACCGATCAGTCGGTCTTCCACATTCTGAAGGTGAGCGCGCATCGCATCAGCGGCGGCGACTGGTTCGCGATGGGAAATCGCATCCACGATTTTGTCATGATCGGCAAAACTGTGATGGTCGGCGGGCGGTTTGTCCTGGCTGGGGCGGGTGCGGCCCCAGGTCACGGCGCGACGCACCGCATTGAGTGTTTCAAGCAGCGCCAGCAAAATTGGATTATGTGCCGCTTCCGCGATCTGATGATGAAAGCGCGCATCGCAGGCTTCATACTCACGCCAGGTCTGCGCCTCCCGGCAGGCCGTGTTCAGTTCAGCCAAAACGCCAATTTCCGCCGTTGTGGCATTGATGGCGGCAAGCCGGGTCAATTCCGGCTCCAGCCCGATGCGGGCGCGCATGACCTGAACCGGGCTGCTGCGATGAGCGAGATCGCTGATGTCGATCAGGCGGGGCGGACGCGGCCCCACAAAGGTGCCTTTGCCGACATGGCGCCATAACTGCCCTTCGCGTTCCAGCACGGCGAGGCTGCGGCGCAGCTCCGTGCGCTTGACGCCCAACATATCCGCCAGCTCGCGCTCCGGTGGCAGGCGGCCATCCTCTGGCAGTTTCGCCGCAGCCAGATAGCCAGAAAGTTGCGTCAGTACACCGGATATGGAGGCAGATGCGGGGCGAAGGCCGTTGTCTTCCATTGCACGAGGCCCTGTTGCGATGCGCCATACATTTCACAGCCGGCGAGAAGGTGCAACCATTTTCTAATTGGTTCAGCCAATCGTGCTCATTTCGGGTGGGCATCTATAACAATTCAGCGAAACAGGCTTCTTGACAGGGAATTTTTGACCTTCATAATCACCAATAGGTGTAATGATCGCTACCAATAACAATGTTGCGTCGCACCAATATAGCTTCGGGAGGAAGCGCCAATGTCCATCTTCAGCCGAAAACAGACTTTTTCGCTCAAGGCGCTGGCCGTTACAGCCACGCTCGCTGCAGGCATTGTCACAGCGCAGGCGCAGGAGAAGGTCCGCGTTGCGCTTGGCGATGTTCTGTCAACCGAAACCGTATCCATGGTGATTGCGCTTGAGCGCGCCAAAGAGCGCGGCGTGGATTTTCAGCTGACGCACTTTGCCAAGGAAGATTTGGCCATTCAGGCCGTCATCAACGGTCAGGCGGATATTGGCGTGGGCACGCCCTACGCCGTGATCCAGAAAAGCAAGGCGCCGCTGCGCATCCTGTTCCAGGGCACCCGGCTGGTGTTTTTTCCCGTCGCCGACAAATCCTACAAGACCTGGAAGGATCTGGACGGGCAGCCCTTCACCTTTCATGCCCGCGCCACGGGCACCGAGGCCATTGGCAACATCATTGCCAAGCGTGAAGGCATCAAGTTCGGCGAGCGCAGCTATGTGCCCGGTTCAGAAAACCGGATCATCGGCATGATGAAGGGGCAGATCAAGGCAACGATTGTCGATCTCGCCAACAAGAATGTGCTGATGGAGAAGGCTGGCGATAAATTCCACGTTTTACCGGGCGTTTCCCAGCCGGCCTCTGACGAAACGGTGTTTGGCCAGATCGACTGGATCAAGAAAAATGAGGCAAAGGTCGACATCATCATCGCCGAATTCCATCGCCTGTGGCAGGAAATGGCGAAAGATCCGACCATCATCGACAAGGAGCGCGCGAAGCGCAAACTGATGGCGGACCAGCCGAAGGAAATTCTCGACGGCGTGACGAAATTCTACACGATGGCGACAAAGGAAGGCGTGTTCGCGCCCTCCGGCGGCAGCGCCGAGATCGCCAAGTCGGATTTTGAGTTCTATGTCGAGGCCGGCCAGATGACGGGACCTGCGGCTGACCTGAAGGTTGATGATTTCTGGTATCTCGCGCCGCTGGAAAAAGCGCGCCGCACTGTCGGCGGATAAGCGCTCTGTCAAATTAACCTCGAACGCCGGGACGATTGGCTTCCCGGCGTCTCCGTCTCCCACCGGTACGCCCGTCAAAGGAAGCCATTGTGCTTGCACTTCAAGCGGCCGAAGCGCCCCAGCATGTTGACGCGCGATCCGCATCCGTTTGGAAAGCACGCCTGACACATCCGCTTTTCCTGCGCTTCATCTCCTTCTCGTTCGTGCTGATCCTGTGGGAGTATGCCGGCCGTATCCCGCTCAGCCCGGCCTTCCCGACCTTTCTCGAAACCATGAAAGGCATGGGCGAAATTATTGCGGATGGCTCACTGCTGCGTGCCTTCTGGATTACACTGAAACCGTTGGCGATCGGGTTGATTATCTCGATTATCATCGGTGTAGGACTTGGCATCCTCATGGGGTTGCATAAGCCATCGGAGTGGCTGATTTCGCCCATATTCATTATCGCGCAGGCAGCGCCGCTCGCCGCGCTGATTCCGATTCTCACCTTTGCCTATGGCATTGGCCTCGCTTCCAAGGTCGGCACGGTCTGCATCATGGCTATGCCGGTGATCGTGTTGAATACGCTTGGCGCGGTGCGCAATACTCCGCAATCCCTGTTGGAAATGGGACGCTCGTTTCTGGCTGACCGGAGGCAGCTCATTCGTCTCGTGATCCTGCCATCGGCAAGCCCCATGATTTTTGCGGGCCTGCGTCTTGGCAGCGCGGCTGCCTTCATCGGCGTCATTCTCGCGGAGTTGCTGATCACGCCGACCGGAATTGGCGACGTGATTTCCTATAACCAGTCCATCGCCGATTATCCCAAAATGTATGCGGCGATTCTGTTCATCATCGTGTTCTCAGTGCTTTTCATTGAAGCGCTGGAACGGATCGAAGTCACTCTATTCCGGCCGGAGAAGCGCGCGTGAGCATCGGAATTGCAACAAACCCCGTGCCGGGCAGCGCCCCGTTTCCGCCTGTGGCTGCCAAAGCGCCGATCGTCGAGGCGCGCAACGTTTTCAAGACCTACGATGGCGGGGTCGAGGCTCTCAGCGGCATTTCCCTGGAATTTCCCGAAGGACAGTTGACTACACTGCTGGGTCCGTCCGGCTGCGGCAAGACGACCCTGCTGAAAATCATTGCAGGTTTGATTCCCGCCTCCAGCGGCACCATTCTCGTCGATGGGCGGCCCATCACCGGGCCGGGGCCAGAACGCGCCTTCGTCTTTCAGGATTTCGCGCTGATGCCTTGGGCAAGCGTGATCCGCAATGCCGCGTTTGGCCTTGAGTTGCGCGGCATGCCGAAATCCGAGCGTGAGGCCATCGCTGCGCGCTATATCGAGCGGGTTGGCCTGAAGGGATTTGAAAATAAGTATCCGCACGAATTGTCGGGCGGTATGCGCCAGCGCGTTGGACTGGCGCGCGCCTTGGCGGTGAATGCCAAGGTCGTGCTGATGGACGAGCCGTTCTCTGCCGTCGATGAGCAGACACGCCGGAAATTCCAGGAGGAGTTGCTTGATCTGGTCGCCAATGAAGGGAAAACCTTTATCTTCGTGACGCACAGCATTGAAGAAGCAGTCTATGTGTCTGACCGGATTGTGTTGCTATCGCGCCGGCCAAGCCGTGTGTCCGCGATCATAGAACCGAAAATTGTCCGTGGCGATGATCCCGAAAAAATCCGCCGTGACAGCGCCTATCTCGATATTGTCGAGCAGATATGGCAGCAGCTCAAGCATTATCTGGATTGAGGACACCAAACCGTGACAATCGCCGGTTATCGTTTGCCCATGATGTCAGCGCTCATTATCTGGGCGCTGTTGTGGGAGCTGGTTGGACATACCGATGCCGGCTTTATCCTGCCACCACTGAGCCGCGTCGTGACGCGCATCGCCGAAATTGTGCCAACGCCGTCATTCATGGACGCGCTGCTGATCACCGGCCGTGCTTTTGTCATGGGCAACGCCATCGCTATTCTGGTCGGTGTTCCAATGGGCATCCTTATGGGCCGCTCGGTGATTGCTGACAGGCTGCTGCTGCCCTGGGTGAATCTGTTTTTGTCAGCCCCTTTGAGTGCGCTTGTTCCGGTCATCATGGTGCTGTTCGGTCTGGGGGAAACAACGATTGTCCTGACAGTGGTGCTGTTTGCCATGTGGATTATCGTTCTCAATACCCGCGCCGGCATCCGCGGAATTTCCACATCGCTGGTTGAAATGGCCAAGAGTTTTGGTGCGTCGCGCTGGCAAGCGTTCCGGCATATCTATCTCTGGGCGGCCTTGCCGGAAATTCTGGCCGGCATCCGACTGGGCGTCATCCGCGCTGTAAAAGGCGTCATCATCGGCCAATTGCTCGTTTCGGTCGTCGGCTTTGGCACGCTGTTTGAAATTTACCAGTCGCATTTCCTGATGGAGCATTTCTGGGCGCTTCTGCTTGTGCTGTTCGCCTTTGCTTTTCTCGTCAATGAAGCGCTTCTGCGGTTGGAAAATCGCTTTGCATATTATGCGGCGTCCCGCTAAGAACGCCCGCAATCACAACCAGAAACCGTCGGCAACACAAGGAAAAGTCTGATGAGCAGTGCAACCTATGTCATCGATCCCCCAAAGCAGGTCTCCGTGCCTGTTGAGGGCACATCGGCTCGTTTCCCAGTCCACAGGATTTATTGCGTTGGCCGCAATTATGCTGCGCATACCATCGAAATGGGCGGCGATCCCAACCGCGAGGCACCGTTCTTCTTTCAGAAAAATCCTGACAATGTCGTGCTCGATGGTGGCGATTTTCCCTATCCGGCGCGCAGCAAGAATGTGCATTTCGAAATCGAGCTCGTGGTCGCGCTGTCGAAGGGCGGGAAGGACATTCCCATCGAAAAGGCGATGGACCATGTCTATGGCTATGCCGTTGGCCTTGATATGACGCGCCGCGATTTGCAGGACGAATGCAAGAAGGCCGGGCGCCCGTGGGAAATCGGCAAGGCGTTCGAGCATTCCGCTCCGATGACCGCTATTGTGCCTGCGAGCAAGATTGGCCATCCCACCGATGGCGCGGTGTGGCTCAAGGTCAATGGCGAAGTGCGCCAGCAGGGCGATCTCAATCACATGATCTGGAAGGTGCCGGAAATGATTTCTTATCTCTCCGGCCTGTTTGAATTGCAGCCGGGCGATCTCATTATGTCTGGCACGCCGTCTGGCGTCGGCGCCATCGTCAAGGGCGATATGATGGAAGGTTTTGTTGAGGGTGTCGGCACGCTCAAGGTCAAGGTTGCCTGACCCAGCTGAAGGCATTTGTTAGCCCGGCCCTTGCGAGGGCCGGGTTTGATTTTGTGCGGTTGCACCAGCGGGATGGTCCAGTATGAATGCAAGCCTGCGCCGGTCCGTTGGACAGGCCAGCAGCAACAATCTCGTTCCGCTGTGTGGCTTTAACAGCTGGGCCGCAGCCTAGTTTCACTGGAGCATGGCATGACCTCCGAAGGCCTCCTTGATCTTCAGGTCAACGGCTTTGGCGGCATTGATTTCAATACCACTGTCATCACGCCGGAGGGCTTGGACCAGGCATTAACGGCGATGCTGCGCACAGGCGTCACGGCCTGTTTGCCGACCATCATCACCGCTCATGCTGATGAACTCGCCGCGCGGCTACAGGCTCTTGATCGAGCGATTGCGCAAAGCCGCCTCGGCCCCGCCATGTGCCCCGGTTATCATCTCGAAGGTCCGTTTCTCAATCCTGCGCCAGGTTATCGCGGCTGCCATCCACCGGATGCGATGATCGCAGCGGATGCGGATCTTGTGATGCGCCTGGAAGCGCCATTGCAAAGGCCGATTTTACTTGTCACGCTCGCGCCGGAAATGCCGGGCGCGCTCGTTGCTGCTGAAACACTTGCGGCGCGCGGCAAAATTGTTGCTATTGGCCATAGCGCGCTCAATGCCGATCAGGCACAGGCGGCCGCTGATGCCGGGGCTGTCATAACCACGCATCTCGGCAACGGCGTGCCGCAATCAGTCCATAAATTTGCCAATCCCATTGTCGCGCAACTGGCGGAGCCGCGGCTGGCGGCCAGCTTCATTGCCGATGGCATTCATGTCGAGCCACGTGCGCTCGGCGTGATGATGCGTGCCAGAGGCAAGGGGCAGTG
>JBOFFO010000303.1:0-3962 GCA_051648665.1 Beijerinckiaceae bacterium
GGCGCATTTTTCAAAATGGCGCGCGCAATGGCGATGCGCTGACGCTGACCGCCGGACAGCGTAACGCCGCGCTCGCCCAGCTTGGCATCATACCCCTGCGGCAGAGCGCGGATAAATTCATCCGCCGCAGCCAGCCGCGCCGCATGGATAATATCCGTGCGCGAGGCATCACTTTTGCCGTAACCGATATTGTCGGCGACGCTCATGCCAAAGATGGCTGGTTCCTGCGGCACATAGGCCATGCGCGTCCGCAGCTCTGCCGGATCGGCATCGCGCAAATCGATGCCGTCGAACGTGATGCGGCCGGATTGCGGATCGTAAAAGCGCAGCAGCAGCTGCACCACCGTGCTCTTGCCCGCGCCGGATGGGCCGACCAGCGCAACAGTTTCGCCGGGCTTCACCGTAAAGCTGAGATCATGAACCGAGCGTACGCCCTCTGCGGTCGGATAGGCGAACGTCACCTGCTCGAAACCAATCGAACCCTGTGCTGCAACAGGAAGTTTTTTCGGGTGCGCCGGCGCGCCAATCGCCGGCTTGGTCGCCAGCAATTCCGCCAGCCGCGACGCCGAACCGGCTGCCTGGCTGACCTCGCCCCACACTTCGCCCAACTGGCCAAGGCCGCTGGCCGCCATCACCGCATAAATCACAAATTGCGACAGACGCCCGCCAGTCATCTGGCCACTCACCACATCCTGCGCGCCATACCACAGCACGGCAACCACCGAGGCGGATACGAGAAACATGGCGACAGCAGACAATATCCCGCGCGATTGCGTGGCGTCGCGCGCCGCCGCATAGGCCGCCTCCGCCGCGCTGGCATAGGCGCGCGCCGTGGATTTTTCGGCGCCAAACGCCTGCATGGTGCGCACGGCGCCCATGGCCTCCACCGCATAGGCGGACGTTTCCGCTAGCCTGTCCTGCGCCTCGCGTGACCGCTTGCGCACAGCCCGCCCCGAGAACAGCAGCGGCAGCACGATGAAGGGAATCGCCGCCAGCACGAGCAGCGATAATTTCGGGCTGGTCAGCACCATCATCACTGTCGCGCCGGAAAACAGCAGCAGGTTGCGTAGCGCGATGGACGCACTCGCGCCGAACGCAGATTTAAGCTGGGTCGTGTCCGCTGACAGGCGCGAAACCAGTTCGCCGGATTTCGTCTTGTCGAAAAAGCCCGGGTCAAGCGAGGCCAGATGCGCAAATACGCGCGCCCGAATGTCGGCGACGACCCGCTCCCCGAGAGTGATCACCAGATAATAGCGCGTGGCGCTCGCCACCGAGAGCAAGGCAGCAACGCCGATCAGCGCCAGAAAATACCGGCTGATCAAGGCCGGGTCGCCACCGAACCCGTTATCAATCACGCGGCGGATGGCAACGGGCAGCATCAGCGTCGCAACCGAGGCGACAATCAGCGCCAGCACCGCGGCAAGCAGCCGCCCGCGATACGCCAGCACGGCAGGAAGCAGGGGTTTGAGCGCGGACAATGGCGCCTTCGGCGCATCGGTCTGTAGCTGGTCGGAGGAGGATCGGCGGGCCATGCGCCGCTGTTATCAGGCGCAAGCGTGCGCGAACAGTGTTTTGCCGGTTGTTTTGATCCGGCGCATGCGCTATAGGCCCGCCCGTTCCCGAGATTTGAGCGTCTGCCGGTGCGGTCGCGGGCAAACCTGCGGCCCGGCCCGATGCTTTGTGAGGAGTTGACGATGAAAAACGATATCCACCCGGACTACCACATGGTGAAGGTCGTGATGACCGATGGCACCGAATATCAGACCCGCACCACCTGGGGCAAAGCGGGCGACACCATGAACCTCGACATCGACCCGAAGTCCCATCCGGCCTGGACTGGCGGCAGCCAGCAGCTCATGGATCGTGGTGGCCGCCTGTCGCGCTTCTCCAAGAAGTTCGCCGATTTCGGTTTCAAGGCCTAACAGGCGCGATCAGCGAGCCTTGCGCCGCACAAGCCCCGGCCTTGCCGGGGTTTTTTGTTGCGCCGCCGGCTGCGCAGGTCCGCCTGCCGAAGGCCGGCTGAAAAACCCAATGCCGGGCCGCCTTGTCCGCGCATGCCCGCGCTCGATCGCCGCCAGACCAACCGCCGCGGCCACAAGCGCTGAAATCCACCAGGCCTGCCCGGTGCCGGGCATGGCTGCCGCCTGCACCGCGGCTGCGGCCATCAGCGCCATGCTCGCCGCACCCAGTTCAGCGCTGAGTGTCGCCGCCCGCCGCGCCCACAGGCCAAGCGCCGTCACAACGATACCGATGGCGACAACGCCCAGATCGAACCACAGCGCGGCCAGATAGGTCGGGCCTGAACTGGCAAAATAGCCACGCGCCTGAAGCCGGGGTGCGGTTTCCAGACCATAGCCTGACATGACGCGCATGGCCTTGCGCAGAAAAGATTCGCTGGCGAGGGGCATAAGCTGGATGCCGAGCAGCGTTTGCCCTTGCAGACTCTTGGCCGCCAGCGGCGCCAGAACGACAACGCTGATCAGGGCCGCCAGCAATAGAAAAACCACCATCCGGCCATGACGCATGCCGTAGGTAAGTCCAAAGGCCGCAAGCGCCGCGAGCAGGGCCACCCCTGCCACCCAATCCTGCCCCGTAAACGCGACAGCGAGCAGCGCAATCACCAGCAAGATGGCGTCAAACACCCGGCCCCGCGACACTAGCCATCCCAGGGCTGGAACGCTGAGGAGCATCAGCGTCGCCAACCCCCTTTGGATGGTCACCGCATCCTCCGGCCCGGAGAACATGAAACGGCCCATCCGCACATCCAGCACCATGACACTGGCGATGACGGCGGCAGCAAAGGCTCCAATCGGCAGCAGATACAGGGTTGGCGCGCGCAGCTTGTGCGGAAGTGCGGCCATCGCACCAATGGCGACTGCCATGACCCCGGCAATATTGGCGGCACGATCAGTGCCAGCCCGTACTGCGGGGGTCCAGATCAGGCTGAGTACGGCCCATGCAGCAAAACCGATGGCCAGCCACGCCAGCGGCGAGCGCAGCGCCTGTCCAAGCTGAGCGCCGAACGGCTTTTCCGCCGGATCGAACATGGCCGCCAAGATAAGCAGGATGACGCCGACCGGCATGAGGATAACGGCGGCGCGGCGCATGGCGAAGGCCGCCATCGGCAAGGCAATACACAGAACAGCAAGGCCGAGGCGCCGCAAGAGATAGGCGGCGTCGGCAGCGGGATCGACGCGGGCAGCAGCCGAATGCAATGCAAATCCTGTCAGCGTATGGCGTTAGAATCAGCCTAGCGCGCGCCGCAGCTGAAAACTGTTGAAGCCGGGCCACACCCCAGCAGGAAAGTCACAGTTTCGCTGCGGTCAGCGCGGAGCGCTGAGCGTCCGTTGCACGGCATCCCGCCATCCTGCGATCCGCCTCTTGCGCTCAGCGCCCTCCATTTCGGGGGCGAACCGTTTCTGTAACGCCCATGATTCGGCAAATTGCTCGGGAGGCGGAAGCAATCCCGCACCTAGTCCGGCGAGGTAAGCCGCGCCCAGCGCGGTTGTTTCCAGAGTCCGGGGCCTGTCGACCGGGCTGCCGAGAATGTCGGCCAGCCGCTGCATAGTCCAGTCCGAGGCTACCATGCCGCCATCGACACGCAGCACGGTCTGCGCGGCCACTGCATCCGGCCAATCCGCCCGCATGGCGTCGAGCAGATCAGCGGTCTGGTAGCAGACGCTTTCCAATGCTGCCTGCGCGAACTCCGCCGGGCCAGAATTGCGGGTCAGGCCGAAGATCGCCCCGCGCGCATCCGCATCCCAATGCGGCGCCCCCAACCCCGTAAAAGCCGGTACGAGATAGACATGCTGGTGCGGGTCGGCCTGCGCCGCCAGAAAGCCGGACTGTTCCGCCCGCTGGATGATTTTCAGCCCGTCGCGCAGCCATTGCACGGCTGCACCGGCAATGAAAATCGAGCCTTCCAGCGCATAGGTGCGCTGGCCACCAAGCTGATAGGCAAT
>JBOFFO010000304.1:0-3372 GCA_051648665.1 Beijerinckiaceae bacterium
GAAAAAGGCAGCCATATTGATCTGGATTTGCCGCAGGCACCGGGCCTGCGCGATGGCGATGCGCTGAAGCTGGAGAACGGCTCGCTCGTCCTGGTGAAAGCCGCGCAGGAGGAACTGGCGCTGGTCACCAGCACCAACAGCGCCCGCCTGCTGCGCGCCGCATGGAATCTCGGCAGCCATCACGCGCTGGTGGAAATTCGTGACGATGGCCTGCTCATCCAGCGCGATCCGAACATCGAGGAAATGCTGCGCAGCATCGGCATGACCGTGACGCCGGAGCGGCAGGGATTTTCGCCCGAACGTGAGGCCCATGTGCATGGCCCGCATTGCGGCCATGACCATCATCACGGCCATGAACATGGACATGCCCATCATCACGGGCAAGATCATCACGGCCATGATCACAAACATGAGCATGATCATCATCACCATGATCATGGCCACAAGCACGATCACAAACACGGTTGAGCGGCGCAGGGCTTGCAGGGGTGTAATGGCATGACCGATCCGGCGCTGCTCACCGTCGCGCAGATGCGCGATGCCTTCGCCGCGAAAAAGCTCTCGCCGGTGGAGGTCACAGAGGCCTGCTTTGCGCGGCTCGACCGCTATGAAAAAGACATCAACGCGTTCTGCCTCGTGACGCGCGAGCGCGCGATGGCTGAAGCCAGGGCATCGGAAGAACGCTGGGCCAAGGGCGCGCCGCAAGGGTTGCTCGACGGCGTTCCCGTCACCGTCAAAGACAATATCGCGCAGGCCGGCTTGCCGCGCCGCCTTGGTTCGCGCGGCACCAGCGCCGATCCGTTTCCCTATGACGCCTCCGGCCCGAAGGCGATGCGCGAAGCGGGCGCGGTATTTCTTGGCCGCACAACCATGCCGGAATTTGGCTGGATCGGCCATTGCAATTCGCCGCTCACCGGCATCACCCGCAATCCGTGGAATCTCCAGCGCACCACCGGCGGCTCGTCCGGCGGTGCCGTCGCAGCGGCCGCGCTGTCCATCGGCGCGCTGCATATCGGCACCGATGGCGCAGGCTCCATCCGCATTCCCGCTGCGTTTACCGGCGTGTTCGGCATCAAGCCGACCTTCGGCCGCGTGCCGACGCATCCGGCCTCAACCTTTACGGTTTTGTCCCATCACGGCCCGCTGACGCGCAATGTCGGCGATGCCGCAATCATGATGAGCGTGATTTCTGCGCCCGACCCGCGCGATCATCTCGCCTGGAATGCGCCAGCCTTCGATTATGTGCGCGATCTCGAAAAGGGCGTGAAGGGCCTGCGCATCGCCTATTCCCGCACGCTCGGCTATATCGACAATCTCGATGCCGATGTGGCCCGCGTCGTGGACAACGCCGTCGATAGGCTGCGCCGCGCCGGCGCCGATATTGTCGAGGCCGATCCGGAATTTTCCGACCCCTACGATATTCTCGAAGCCATGTGGTTCGCCGGTTCTTCCGTCGCGGCGAAGGATTTTTCGCCCGAGAAGCGCGCGGCCCTCGATCCCGGCTTCCGCGCCGTACTGGAGGCGGCGGAAACAATGGATGTGAACCGTTTCGTCAACGCCTTCGCCTCCGGCCGTGGCGCGCTGGTGGATGTGATGAATCGCTTCCATGAAAAATTCGACGTGTTGCTGACGCCGATGATGCCCATTCCTGCCTTCGAGGTTGGCCGCGATGTGCCGGAGAATTTCAAAACGCGCGGCGGCCCGCTGCAATGGCTGAGCTGGAGCCAATACAGCTACCCCTTCAACCTCACGCAGCAGCCCGCGGCGTCTGCCCCGTGCGGCTTTACGCGCGATGGCATGCCCGTGGGGCTGCACATTGTTGCACCGAAAATGCGGGACGATCTGGTGTTGCAGGTCGCCCGTGCGTTTGAGCGGGAGATGCCGTTCAAAATGCCGGAGGGCGTGCGCGGCTGATTATTCCGCTGCGATTCTGTGGCGCGCTTCCTGCGCCGCCAGAAACTTCTCCGCCTCCAGCGCCGCCATGCAGCCCATGCCAGCCGCCGTCACGGCCTGCCGGTAGATATCGTCGGTCACGTCGCCGGCGGCATACACGCCCTCGATATTCGTCGCGGTTGAATCCGGCGCGGTCCAGATATAGCCGTTCGGCTTCATCTGAAGCTGGCCCTTGATCAGATCGGTCGCCGGCGCATGGCCGATGGCAATGAACACGCCATCCACCTTGCGTTCCTGCGTTGCACCAGTTTTGACATTCTTCAGTCGCACGTGAGTCACGCCGGGCGGCTGCGTGTTGCCAAGAATTTCATCGATGGCGGAATCCCACACCACCTCGATCTTCGGGTTGGCGAACAGCCGCTCCTGCAAAATCTTTTCCGATTTGAACGCATCGCGCCGATGCACCACCGTCACCTTCGCTGCGATATTGGCGAGATAGAGCGATTCCTCCACCGCCGAATTGCCGCCGCCGACGACGAGCACGTCCTTGTTGCGGAAGAAGAAACCGTCGCAGGTCGCGCAGGCCGAGACGCCAAAGCCCTTGAATTTTTCCTCACTGGGAATGCCCAGCCACTTCGCTTTCGCGCCCGTGGCGATGATCAGCGCATCGCAGGTGTAAACCTGTCCGCTATCGGCAGTGAGCGTGAAAGGCCGCTTGGTCAGATCGGTGGACACGATATAATCATTGATCATCGTGGTGCCGACATGCTCGGCCTGCAGCTTCATCTGCTCCATCAGCCACGGCCCCTGCACCGCTTCGGCAAAGCCGGGATAATTTTCCACATCCGTGGTGATCATGAGCTGTCCGCCCTGCTCGAAGCCGGCAATCAGAACAGGCTTCAGCATGGCGCGCGCCGCATAGATGGCGGCGGTGTAACCGGCAGGCCCGGAGCCGACGATGATCAGCTTTTCATGGCGGGGATTCATGGGCGCCTCCGGCGGAAATCAGTGAAACGGTCGAGGATCGCCTGCGCGATCACGGGGGTCGCATCTAAGGGTGGGTAGGTGTCACCTTCAAGACGGCCTGCGAAGTTGTGAACGATTCCCTTGGCGCGCATCGCGGCGAGAAACGTTTCGATCTTGCGATGGCCGCTGCGGCCTTTTCCCGCCGGTGGCGTAAACACCAGCACGGGTTTGCCGGTCGCCGCCGCCTCGCCCACCATGTTGACGCTGTCGGCGGTGACGATCAGCGCATCCGCATGGGCCATGAGCGGGATCAGCGGGTTGTCGCCCGTGCCGTCCCAAAGCCATCCCCGGTGATGCTCGACCACATGCTTGATGGTGACAGCGAGCGCCGGCGGCGTGCGGCGCGACAGCGTGCCCATCAGCGCGACGCCGGAGGCCGCAAGCACCGCCAGCTTCTGCGCCAGATCGCGGATCGATTCGTCAGTGAAACGGTAGTGCCGGGAATCACCACCG
>JBOFFO010000305.1:0-9232 GCA_051648665.1 Beijerinckiaceae bacterium
CCGGCGCTGCTGCCGGTGGTTGTTCTTGCTGGCCAGCAGGCGGGTGCGCTGTTTGGTGGGAGCGTGGTGGTCGAAACAGTGTTCGCCATCCCCGGCTTTGGCCGTCTCGCCTATGAGGCTGTGACAGGACGCGACACCGCGTTGCTGATTGGTGTCATGCTCAGCGCGACCGTGTTTGTGATCCTCGTCAACATGATCGTCGATCTGGTGCTCCTTCGGATCGACCCGCGCATGGAATCCGGTGATGGCTGACGGGCTGATCGCACGGGCTTTGCGCACGCCGGAAGGGCGAGCCGGTGGCGTGCTGATGGCTTGCGTTACCGCGCTGGCGGCTGCCGCCGCAATCTTGTTTCCGGACGATCCGCTGTCGCTGGTCGGCCGCCCGCTGTTACCACCGTTCGAACGCGCCATGCTGCCGCTGGGGACTGACCGGCTGGGCCGCGATGTGCTCGCCGGAATCGTTCATGGCGCGCGGACATCGCTGGTCACGGGGGTGACGGTTCTTGCTATCACGGTGATTGCCGGGGCTGTCATTGGCACGCTGGCTGGTTACGCCGGGCGCTGGATTGATGACGGGCTGATGCGCCTTGCCGACGCGGTCCAGACGGTGCCTGCGCTTGTCATCGCTCTGGCTGTTGTCAGCATCGCAGGCCCGACGCGCTGGGGCGTAATTGCGGCATTGAGCGCCGGGGCATGGACCGGGCCGGCGCGCGTCATCCGGGCGCAGGTGATGGCACTCAAGGGAGCTGTCTATGTGGATGCGTCGCGCCTGAGCGGCCGCAGCCTGCTGGCCATCGCCTTCGCGGTGATCCTGCCGAACGCCATTGCGCCGCTTGTGGCCTTGTGCGGTGTGATTGTCGCCAATGCGATCATCATGGAGGCGGCTTTGGCGTTTCTCGGCCTTGCCGATCCGAACAGCGCAAGCTGGGGCGCGATGATTGCCGAGGGGCGGCAGGTCATGCGCACCGCGCCGCACCTGATTCTCGCACCGGGGATCGCGGTGTGTGTGCTGGTGTTGGGCGTCAACCTGCTCGGCGAGGCCATGACCCGTGCATTGGCAGCAGAAAGGGACTGACCATGCCGACCGTTGAAGTTCTGCGCCACGAACTGGAGGAAGCGTTCCGCAACCGTGCCCATCTTTACCGGCTGATGCTGGAGGAACTCACGGCTGAACTCGGCAGCGAGCGGGCCGAGGCCGTGATGGCGCGGATTTTGGAGCGGCGCGGCCGTGAGGTGGCACCGTTGCTGTTTGCCGGACTTGAGGGCGATGCGCTTGCTGTGGGCCAGCGGTTTCTGTCAGTCAGTCCCGATGGCGGGCGGATGTATCCGAACGAAGCGCATTACGACGGTGATCGCTGCACCTTCCGGGTAGCGCGGTGTCCGCTCAAAGATGCCTGGCAGGAGGCGCGATTGAGCGATAGCGAGGTGGCCACACTTTGCCGGCTGGCCGGCGCGTTTGACCGGGGATTGTTCGAGGCTGCCGGTGTCGAATTTGCCAATGAAACATGGTCGGCGGCACGGGGCGGTGGATGCTGCTGGATCACGCTGTCGCGATCCAAAGGCAACTGAGTTCAGCAATTTAACGCCTGTGCGCCGCCTGTTGCGCGTGTGCGTAATCACACCTTGAACCAGAACCAGTCCATCGCCATCTTGGCATCATGCAATGAGTCGGGTGCGCTTCCCTGAAAGGCGTCCGGCGCACTGCGGGATATCCATCCCGCCACAGGCTATGCGGCAGCCCATCAGGGAGCCGTGATGGTCCAGCGACAAGGAAAGACAAAATGGCCTCTGCCAAGAACCGTCCGCCTCTTATCCCCGGCCAGACCGAGACCTATCCGGTGCTGCCGCTGCGCGACATTGTCGTGTTTCCGCACATGATCGTGCCGCTGTTTGTCGGCCGCGAGAAGTCGATCAAGGCGCTGGAAGAGGTCGTGAAGACGGACCGCTACATCCTGCTGGCGACCCAGCAGAATGCCGGCGACGATGATCCGGCGTCTGACGCCATTTACAAGACCGGCACGCTTGCCTCGGTGCTGCAGCTTCTGAAATTGCCGGACGGCACCGTGAAGGTGCTGGTCGAAGGGGCGACCCGCGCTGCGGTGAAGGACTACACCCGCACCGATGAGTATTATGAGGCCAATGCCGAGGTGCTGGCCGATACGCCGTCCGACAAAGTCGAGATGGAGGCGCTGGCGCGCTCGGTGGTCAATGACTTCGAGAATTACGTCAAACTGAACAAGAAAATCTCTGCCGACATCGTGTCTTCGGTGTCGCAGATCGACGATCATTCCAAGCTCGTCGATACGGTCGCCTCGCATCTCTCGATCAAGATTCAGGACAAGCAGGCGATTCTCGAAACCCTGTCGGTCAATGCACGCATGGAGAAGGTGCTCGGCTTCATGGAGTCGGAAGTGTCCGTGCTCCAGGTGGAGAAGCGCATCCGCTCGCGCGTCAAGCGTCAGATGGAGAAGACGCAGCGCGAATATTATCTCAACGAGCAGATGAAGGCGATCCAGAAGGAACTCGGCGACGGCGACGAGCAGAAGGACGAGGCCGCCGAGCTTGAGGAGCGCATCAACAAGACCAAGTTGACGAAGGAAGCCAAGGACAAGGCGATGGCGGAGCTGAAGAAGCTGCGTCAGATGTCGCCCATGTCGGCGGAAGCCACGGTGGTGCGCAATTATCTCGACTGGATGCTTGGCATTCCGTGGGGCAAGAAATCGAAGATCAAGAAGGATCTTGCCGGTGCCCAAGCCATCCTTGATGACGATCACTTCGGTCTCGACAAGGTCAAGGAACGCATCGTCGAGTATCTCGCCGTGCAGCAGCGTGCGAATAAATTGACGGGTCCGATCATCTGTCTCGTCGGCCCTCCCGGCGTCGGCAAGACCTCGCTTGGCAAGTCGATCGCCAAGGCGACGGGCCGTGAGTTCGTGCGCATGTCGCTCGGCGGCGTGCGCGACGAGGCGGAAATCCGTGGCCATCGCCGGACCTATATCGGTTCGATGCCCGGCAAGATCATTCAGTCGATGCGCAAGGCGAAGACCAACAATCCGCTGATCCTGCTCGACGAGATCGACAAGCTCGGCATGGATTTTCGTGGCGACCCCTCATCCGCGCTGCTGGAGGTGCTCGACCCGGAACAGAACGGCACTT
Source organism: Beijerinckiaceae bacterium (assembly GCA_051648665.1). Classification (GTDB taxonomy): domain Bacteria; phylum Pseudomonadota; class Alphaproteobacteria; order Rhizobiales; family Beijerinckiaceae; genus Terrirubrum. The sequence goes on from JBOFFO010000305.1 coordinate 3,157, forward strand.
TCAACGATCACTATCTCGAAGTGGATTACGATCTGTCGAACGTCATGTTCATCACCACGGCGAACACGCTGAACATTCCGCCGGCGCTGCTCGACCGCATGGAGGTGATCCGCATCGCCGGTTACACCGAGGATGAGAAGGTCGAGATCGCGAAGAAGCATCTCATTCCCCATGCGATGGCCAAGCACGGCCTCGACAAGAAGGAGTGGAGCATCGACGATGAAGGCCTGATGATGCTGATCCGGCGCTATACGCGCGAGGCTGGCGTTCGTAATCTCGAACGTGAAATCTCGAACGTGACGCGCAAGGGCGTGAAGGACATTCTTCTGAACAAGAAGAAGAAAGTCGCGGTCACGGCAGCGAACCTGCCGGATTTCCTGGGCGTGCCGAAATATCGCTTCGGCGAGACGGATACGGATGATCAGGTGGGTGTTGTCACCGGGCTGGCATGGACCGAAGTGGGCGGCGAATTGCTGACCATCGAAGGGCTGATGATGCCGGGCAAGGGCCGCATGACGGTGACCGGCAACCTCAAGGACGTCATGAAGGAGTCAATCTCCGCCGCTGCATCCTATGTCCGGTCCAAGGCCGTCGATATCGGGGTCGAGCCGCCGAAATTCGACCGCCGTGACATCCACGTCCATGTGCCGGAAGGCGCCACGCCGAAGGACGGCCCGTCCGCCGGCATCGCGATGGCGACATCTATTGTGTCGGTGATGACTGGAATTCCGGTTCGGCACGATATTGCCATGACCGGCGAGGTGACGCTGCGAGGCCGGGTGCTGCCCATCGGCGGCCTGAAAGAGAAGCTGCTCGCCGCCCTGCGCGGCGGCGTGAAGAAGGTGCTCATCCCGGAAGAGAACGCAAAGGATCTTGCGGAAATTCCGGCCAATGTGAAAAACGGTCTGGAGATCGTGACCGTATCGCGCATGGATGAGGTGCTGAAGCACGCGCTGGTGCGCCAGCCGCAGCGGATCGAGTGGGACGAGGCTGCGGCGGAGGCGGCGGAAAAGGCTGCTGCCGCCAAGGTGGCCGGTGACGGCGCTTCCGCCCCGGTTGCGCACTGAAAGTGTAATCCGGCACGGATGCGGGCCTGAACAGGTTCTCATCCAGGCGCATAACGATCTCGGGCCTGCGTGAGCTGCAAGAGGCTTGCGCGGGCCTTTCTTCTGGGTCAAAACCCGCGCGCACCGGGCTTATCGGCTGGTGCTGGATGGGCGGCTAGCTCAGCGGTAGAGCAGTCCGTTTACACCGGACTGGTCGGGAGTTCGATCCTCTCGCCGCCCACCATTTTCCGCGCCGTAGGCCAGTCGCAAGACATGTCGGTGCGAATGGCAGCAATCTTGTTTGAACCTCGATCTTGCTCACGGTCGTAAATCGTCCTTGATTGACCGGCCATGATGTTAACGGTCCGATGATTCACTGGGCCATGCCTATGAGAAAAGGATCGGTGCATGGTGATGCGGTTTGTGCGCACGGTTTTGTTGTCTGGCCTGACGCTTGGCGCGCTGGCTGCTGCCACTCCGGCGCTGGCAGAAATGACCTTCCGGGCGGTGACACTCAATTCCGGCCCGTTGTGCAAGGGCGGGCGCTGCCCGACCGCGATCATGGCGGAAGGCGACATTACACGCGAAACCGCCAGCCATTTTGTATCCTTCGTCCAGCGCCAGTTGCCGCAGCGTGGGGGCAATCTGCACAATGTCGTGTTTGTGCATTCGCCGGGAGGCAGTGTCGTCGGCTCGATCCAACTCGGCCTTGTCTGGCGCAAGTTGAAGACGATGGTTGTTGTGGCGCGGCCGGATGCACCGGCGCCGGGCTGGTTTTCGGGCGAAAATACACAGGCGCAGGGATTGACCTCGTCGGCCTGTTTTTCCGCCTGCGTTTATGCGCTGATGGGGGGCGCGAAGCGCATTGTGCCTGACGAATCAAAGGTCGGCGTTCACCAGACGCACCGCATCGAGTATGAGCGCGACCTTGCCAACCAGGGCGGGTTGTCGCGGCGTCTTTCCGGTTCACAGCGCGGCACGCCGTTGCTGAAAGCCTATGCCAAGGCCATGGGCGTCGATGCCGGGCTGATCGATCTGGCGCAATCCACCGACCCGAATGGCATTCACACGCTGTCGCAGCGGGAAATCCGCCGCTACCGGCTCGCAACGGGCAAATAAGAGGGAAGTCCAGTTTTCACGCCGGAGTTTTCTTGACAGGCGTCAGCCCCGCCGTTATCCCGCCCACCATATCCGGCGGCTTGCTTCTGGCTGCTGCCGATGCCCATGCGCGGGCGTAGCTCAGTTGGTTAGAGTGCCGGCCTGTCACGCCGGAGGTCGCGGGTTCGAGCCCCGTCGCCCGCGCCATTTTCTCTTTGATCCTGTGATGTCCCGTGGCTCTCAGCCGCGCGTCTTGACGCTTTTCAATTCCAGGCGCTGCCGCGCGCGGGTGAGATCGATGACCACGCGCTCATGCACGCCTTCGCCGATCTTTTCCGACTCGTCATGGGCCGTGACGCGGAACACGATCCGACGGCCTTCAACCTCTGTGACTTCGGCTTCCGCCGTCACGCGCTGGCCCACCGGTGTCGCCGCGAGATGCCGGACATTAACGAGCGTGCCGACGCAGCTTTCGCCCGGATCGAGATAGGGCCGCACGGCATTGAGTGCCGCATTTTCCATGATCAGCACCATCATCGGCGTGGAGAAGACCGGCGGAAGGATCGGATCCTTGAACTGGCTGGCGAGGTACTGGGGTTGCACCACGAGACTGAACCGGCCTTTTGCGCCGGCGGGAATCGGTGGCATCAGCTGTCTCCTCTCGCGCTTGCCCGCAGGACAGAGATATAGGCGAACGCACCAGCGGTGGCGAATGACGGCACAGGATCGCCGGATTGCACAATTTTTCCGTCACTGTCCGGTGCGGCAGCACAGAATCGAATTGCGCCGAAGCGCGCGCCGCTTCACGCTGAGGACCGGGAGACTATGGCCATGAAAAACAACAACCCGATGCCAACCGATCTTGTGATGGCTGATGCGGTCAGCCTGTCGCGCGCCATTCAGAGCCGCGCGGTTTCCTGCGCCGAGGTGATGCGCGCGTATCTGGCTGCGATTGACCGGCTCAACCCAACCTATAACGCGATTGTCAGCCTTCAGGATCGTGGTGATTTGCTCCAGCAGGCGGATGCAGCCGATGCGGCGATGGCGCGCGGCGAATCGCGGGGCTGGATGCACGGCTTTCCCCATGCCGTGAAAGACCTTGCCAACACGAAGGGCATCCGCACCACATCAGGTTCGCCGATTGCCGCCCATTTTGTTCCAGAGGAAGATGCGTTGTTCGTGCGCCGTCTGCGCGCGGCGGGCGCGATCCTCATCGGCAAGACCAATGTGCCGGAGTTCGGGCTGGGGTCGCAAAGCTATAACCCGGTGTTCGGCACAACGTTGAATGCATGGAACACCACCAAAACCGCAGGCGGCTCGAGCGGCGGCGCGGCTGTGGCGCTGGCGTTGCGCCTGCTGCCCGTCGCTGATGGCTCGGATTTCGGCGGTTCGCTGCGCAACCCGGCGGGCTGGAACAATGTGATCGGCTTCCGACCGACGCCGGGACTGGTGCCGGCAGGGCCGAATTTCGAGGTCTATCTCAGCCAGTTGCCGACCGATGGGCCGATGGCGCGCAATGTCCCCGATCTGGCCATGCTGATGAGCGTCATGGCCGGAGCCGATCCAAGCCAGCCTCTTTCATTATCCGACCCATCACCAGCGGCTTTCACCCATTCATTGGAACGTGACGGCAAGGGCCTGCGCATTGGCTGGCTTGGCGGCTGGCTGAGGCAGTTGCCGATGGAGGCTGGTGTCTATGATACCTGCCTCGCCAGCGCGCGTACGCTGGAGCAGGCGGGTTGCGCGATCGATGATATCGACCTGCCGGTCTCCCGTGAGCATGTCTGGCAGACTTGGCTGCTGTGGCGGCACTGGCTGATCGCAGGCAAGATGCAGGAGCTTTATGACAACCCTGCCACCCGCGCACAGCTCAAGCCTGAGGCGATCTGGGAGATTGAGGGCGGGCTGAAACTCACGGCCATGGATGTTTATCGCGGCGCGAAAATGCGCACGGCGTTGCATAAGGCCTTGAGCAGTCTGTTTGACCAGTATGAATGCCTTGTGGTGCCGACGGCGCAGGCGTTTCCCTTCGACAAGTCCGTGACGTGGCCGCGTGAACTGGCCGGTGTCGCGATGGATACCTACCATCGCTGGATGGAAGTGACGTTCCTCTCGACGCTGTCAGGGTGCCCGGTCGCGGCGGTGCCGGCCGGATTCGGCGGCGCAGAAAAACTGCCCATTGGGCTGCAACTCATCGGCCGCCCGCGCGGGGATTTCAGCCTGATGCAGATCGCCCATCTGCATGACCGGGTGAACCGCTGGAGCGAACGGCTGCCGCCGCCGCTCGCCGGTTGATCACCAGCTCCGCACCGGGCCGGTGTCGATGTGCAGCAAACCGTTCCAGTAGACCTTTCGCCCGCCTACGTCCGGGTTATCACGGATGAAGGCCATGACAGTCTGTGGCGGCACACCCGGCACGCGGAAATCCACGGCTTCGCAGCGGCGGTGATAGGAGCGGCGGCGGGCGCGCCACGCTGGCCGCCAAGTCGAAGTCACGCGGACATGCCCGTAACGCAGGATGACTGTTTGCAGCACGCGCATGAGCTGTTCCGGCACGCAATTCACACTGGTGCCGGGATCGGTTGAAAGGCCCGGCTTCTCCGGCTTTTCATTGGGATTGAACAGCGGCTCGGCCGGCGGCGCGCCCCGGCTGCGGCGCGGCCATTCCTGCTCCTCCTCGGAACTGTCACGGATCGCGGCCTGCCTTTGTGCGGCGGCAGCCGGGTTGTTCTTGGGCGGATTGCGCAGCGAATCCGGCAGCCATTCCGACGGGTCGAGGTCGAACGGCCGCACCGGCGGCAAGGGCACATTGACCGGTGTTGGCCGGATGGGCTGAGCCTGCTTTGGCTTCTGGTCTGGCGCAGATGCAGGATTTTCAGCCTCATCCGCTTCTTCCTCGGCCTGTTGCGGCGGCGTTCCCAGCGCCGGAGGCCGGCGCGGCGGCAGGGGCTGCGCCTGAAGCACGCCAGCCATCACGCCCGCCACGCCCAGAAACAGCACCGTGAGTCGCACCAGCAGGGATCCGCGCGCCATCGGGGCTCCGGGTTTGATTGACAGAAATCAACACGCTGCACGGGGCAGAGTAAGCGTGCGCGCCATAACTGACCCGTGCAGCCAAGGCAAACCGGGCAGGAGGGTCACAGTGCTGGCACAACAGATGGAAGCATGGGTCTTAAACCATTGCGGCGCTTGTGCGGCTGGCACCGGTGGGCTAATCCCGCCGCAGCCGGTTGCGTTGCCGGCCGGGGTCTTGCTGCCATGCCAAATCCGGGTCTTCTGGAAGCCTATTTTCCGCTGGTCGTGTTTCTCGGCATCTCCGCCGTCATCGGCCTGGCGCTGCTCGTTGCGCCCTTCATTATCGCCTACAAGTCGCCGGATCCGGAGAAGCTCTCCGCCTATGAATGCGGCTTCAAGGCCTTTGACGATGCGCGCATGAAGTTCGACGTGCGGTTCTATCTCGTCTCGATCCTGTTCATCATCTTCGATCTGGAGGTGGCCTTCCTGTTCCCGTGGGCGGTGGCGTTCAAGGATGTGGGCTGGTTCGGGTTCTGGTCGATGATGGCGTTTCTCGGCGTGCTGACGGTCGGGTTCATTTATGAATGGCGCAAGGGTGCGCTGGAGTGGGACTGAGGGCAGGGCGCAGCACGGACAACAGGCGCGCTGGCGACACAGGAAACAAGATATGGCGATGACCGCATCCGATCGTGGCAATCCGCTGGTGGCGCAGGCGCCGCGCGGCCTTCTCGGCCCCGATGGCAAGCCGCTCGGCGCAGCTGATCCGTTCTTTCTCGAAATCAACAACGAGCTGGCTGACAAGGGCTTCCTCGTCACCGCGACCGATGACCTGATCCAGTGGGCGCGCACCGGCTCGCTGATGTGGATGACCTTCGGGCTTGCCTGTTGCGCCGTGGAAATGATGCAACTCGCCATGC